>JAPLHJ010000200.1 GCA_026389675.1 Chloroflexota bacterium
CACTGCAGCGGCCTGTCCCAGGCCGCACAGGGATGACACTGCCATGGCCCGGGCCAGGGCATCCAGTGAATTGATGTCACCCTCGTGTCCCTCTCCCCGCGCCAGCCTGCCGAATATCTCCAGCATCACCTCGGTGCCCTCCCGGCAGGGCGTGCACTTGCCGCAGGATTCATCGTTGAGGAAATGCATGTCATTTTGTACTACGTCGATGATGTCGCGTCCCGAGTTGAGCGCCACGACCGCCCCGGAGCCCAGGTATGTCTCATGCGAGAGGGGCGTATCCAGCATTGAGGCCGGCAGCAGGTTGCCCGTGGCGCCACCTATCTGCACCGCCTTTAAATCGTCAGCGCCGGCCAGTCCCACCACCAGTTCCCTGAGCGTGCTTCCCATCTCCAGTTCATAAACACCCGGCCTGCTGACGTCGCCGCTTACCGAGAAGACCTTGGTACCCTTGCTACGGCCCGTCCCCATGGCGCTGAACCAGGCTGCCCCGTTATTTATGATATGCGGCACGTTCATCAGTGTCTCAACGTTATTTATGATGGTTGGCAGGCCCCAGAGGCCGCGCGTCGGAGGGTAAGGAGGCTTGTAACGTGATTCGCCCCGCATCCCCTCTATCGAATTCATTAGTGCCGATTCCTCTCCGCAGATATAGGCGCCGGCGCCTTCAAAGACCTGGATATCCATGTGTTTCAGGTAGCCCTTCTCCCTGACCTGGCCTACCGCGCGGACCAGCGGGTCATAGAGAAAATGGTATTCATTCCTCAAATAAATGAAAGCCTGCTGCGCGCCGATGGCCAGCCCTGCTATACACATGCCTTCAATGAGACCGAAAGGATCGTTGGAAAGGATATATTTGTCTTTGAAAGTTCCGACTTCGCCCTCGTCGGCGTTGCACAGGAGGTATTTGGCTTTGGGCTTGGCATTGCGCGCCAGTTCCCATTTGAGCCCGGTGTTGAAGCCGGCGCCGCCGCGGCCGGTCAGGCCTGATTTCTTTACCTCAGCGATTATGGCCTGGGGCTTCATCTTATCGCGCGCTTTGATAAAAGCACTGAAGCCGCCCTTGGCTATGTATGTCCCGATGTCCTGCGGGTCGATGCCGCCGCACTTGCTTAAAACGATACGTTTTTCCGCCACTTATAACCTCCTGGCGCCGTAACTATCAGTAGACGTCGTGACTATCGGTAGGATTTTAAGATCTCCGCAATCCCGGCCGGGGTCAGATCGCCGTACAGCTTATCGTTGATCATCATCGCCGGAGCCTGGTCACAGGCGCCGATGCAGCTAACCAGCTCAAAGGAGAATTTGCCGTCCCTGCTGGTTTCCCCGGGGGCAATACCGAGCTCCTTTTTTATACTCCCGATTACCGCCTGCGCGTCTTTGAGATGGCAGGGTAGGCACCTGCATACCCTGATGATATTTTTACCGGTGGGCAACACCGGCAGAAAGGCATAGAACGTGGATACGCCGTACACTTCATTGAGCGGAAGGTGGTATTGACCGGCCAGGCCGGACATCGACTCACGGTTAAGGCAGCCTTCCCTGCCGGCCCGGTCTTTTAAAGCAGGGAGCAGCCCGGCGCGGCCGTTTTCCGATAATGCTACTTTCTTACTGGGGACCATCGCAGTCTTCCTCCCTATTGTATTTAAACCCGCGCGGGCGCGCTCAGCGCCCCGGTGGGGCAATGCTCGATACATTTGAGGCAGTCCCGGCAGGCTTCCGCGGTCAAAGCCTCGTCGAAGCCGCTGACAACCTTTGACCTGAAGCCGCGGTAGCCTATGCTCAGCACATCTTTTCTAACCACCTCGCCGCATACTTTTACACATTTGCGGCAGAGGATGCATTTTGACATATCGCGCTTTACATAAGGGTTGGATTCTTCGGCCGGGTAAAAGCGAGGATTCCTGACGTTGAAATGCGGTGCGCCCACCTCGTAATCAGAGGCGAGGTTGTGCAATGCGCAGTTCTCCGCGTTGGAGTCGTTGACGCAATCGCCGGTGTGCGCGGTCAGCAAAAGTTCCACGATGACCTTGCGCACCGCTATCACTTTGGGCGATTTGGAATGAATTACCATGCCTTCTGCGACGGGGGTATGGCAGGCTCCCATCATGGTTCTCGAACCTTCGACCTCCACCACGCAGACCCGGCATACTCCCGAGGGGACCTGTCCCTTGATATGGCAAAGCGTGGGGATGGTTATGCCGTTGGCCGTTGCCGCCTCAAGAATAGTTGAGCCCTCACGAACCCTGATCTTCCGACCGTCGATATTTACATTTACATTTCCCATAATCGCACCCACCGTTTACGAAATCTGACCATAAACCGGTTGCCGTCCGGAATTATACTTCTGCTATTCGGTTGCAGCATCAATCAGTTTATTCCAGGCCGTGATTTTTGAAAGTTTAACAGATTAGCGCGGGATTTGCACCAGTTTTAACCAAAATTTTTTCTATAGTAAGCGGCGGTAATACCCCGGCTAAGGCGACCTGCTCAGGTTCAGCCCGACAACACCCGCTATCACCAGCGCCATCGAAAAAGCCTTCAGCAGTGTGAACTGTTCCTTGAACCAGAAAAACCCGATTAACGCGATAAGGAAGGTGCCCACGCCCGACCAGATGGCGTAGGAAAGGCTGAGGTCGAGCTTCCTCACGGCGAACGACATCAGGACGAAGGCCAGGCTATAAAATACGAAAATGAGCACGGAGGGGAGCCACTTTGTTAAGCCTTCCGAAAGCTTGAGGCAGGTCGTCCCGCAGACTTCCATGCAGATGGCGGCGATAAGCAGTACCCAACTCATAGTTTTCACGTCCTTTCGCAGAGTATTATGAGCGGGATTATACAGGTAACGTTGTGTCATTGCGAATGAACCTGTGACAAGGGGCAGGTGAAAGCGTATAATTTTTACCGTTTTGCGCTTATCCGCCACAAAACGTCATTGCGAGGAGCCCTTAGGCGACGAAGCAATCTATCCACCGGGGGCAGATCGCCACGCTTCGCTCGCGATGACGAGTAAAAGGACCGCAGGCAACGAAGCAATCTATCCACCGGGGGCAGATCGCCACGCTTCGCTCGCGATGACGAGTAAAAGGACCGCGGGCAACGAAGCAATCTGCACATTTTATTGAGGATGACAGTTTGATTATAAAGAACCGTGAAGAACTCATCTCTTCCAGTCTGCGTGCCAGGGCCGTGGAGTTAATTGAGGCCGGCATCAAGCGTGTACTGCCGGCCAACCTGATGCGCGCAGCCGTTAAATACAGCGCGGCAAAACAGCGGCTCACGGTAAACGGCGTCAGATACAATTTGGCCAGGGGCAGGGTATTTGTTATCGGTGGAGGCAAGGCGTCCGGGTTGATGGCGCAAGAATTGGAACGGATCATCGGTCCCGGGGCGATTACCGCGGGGTTGGTCAACTGTAAGACGGATGGCTATAAAACTGAAAAGGTGGGCATTATTGGAGCGGGGCATCCTGTCCCTGATGAGGCAGGCGTGCATGGAGTGAGGGAGATGCTGGCCATGAAGGCCCGCTACAATATCGGCAAAAATGACCTGGTCATTTGCCTGATATCAGGCGGGGGTTCGTCGCTGCTGCCCTGCCCCGTGACGGGCGTTACCCTGGAAGACAAGCAGGCTATGACGCAGCTTCTGCTGAGGTGCGGCGCCGATATCAGGGAGATCAACACCGTCCGCAAGCACCTTTCACTGATAAAGGGTGGCGGGCTGGCAGGCCACTATGAGCCGGCCAGGGTGGTTTCACTGGTAATTTCAGACGTGGTTGGCGACGGCCTCGATGCCATTGCGTCCGGCCCGACAGTTGCCGACCCGACAACCTTCGCGGATGCCTGCAAAGTGCTGGAAAAATACGGGCTGACGGAAACGGCCCCCAAAAATGCTGTCGGTTTTATCAACCGGGGTTGCGCAGGCTTGGAGGCTGAAACACCCAAGGTATTATCCAATTGCGATAATTATATTATCGGTAACAACCGTGTGGCGCTGGAAGCTGTTGCCGAGAAAGCCAGGGACCTGGGACTGAAGCCGTCTATCGTCACGTCTGAGATGACCGGTGATACCGCCGGCCTGGCCCGCAGCATGGCGGCAGATATAATCAATGACAGGTACCGTGGTTTTGATGTCGTGCTTTTGGGGGGAGAAACCACCCCGACGTTGCCGGAGAATTCGGGGAAAGGAGGCCGTAACCAGCACTATGCGGCCGTCTCCATGCTGGCGATGCAGGATTGCGCCTGCCCCTGGGTGGTGGCCTCGGTGGGCACCGACGGCTCGGATTACCTTCCTGATGTGGCCGGCGCCATGGTGGATAACCGCTCCCTTGATTTAGCCAGGGCCGCCGGGCTGGACGTGGAAGATTATATCGATAGATTTGACAGCAATACGCTTCTCACCAAGATGGGCAGATCGTTGATAGTCACCGGCGCCACCGGCACCAACGTAAGCGATATACTGCTATACCTGTTGGGCTGAGAGGTCATATTCCATGAAGCAGACCGTGAAGGGGAGATGCTCGAATTTCCTGGTGCCCGTCTCTGTAAAACCGAGCGTTTTATACCAGTCCTTCAAAATTGTTTGTTCGTCTATCATACCGAGGGCAACCTTTGCCCCACCATGTTGTTTAGCATAATCCAACGTGAATTCAACCAGCTTCCTGCCATAACCCTGATGCCTGAGCCGGGGAATGACCGCCAGGCGGCCTAAAAAGAAGGCCCCATCCTCTCCTTTTTCCGCCGACACGAAACCTGCCTGCTCACCATCCAGATACAGGCCAAAAAACACCGCCTTTTTATGCAGCTCAATTAATTGTTCCCCGGTGGAAAAGAAAGGGTGCGTGGGTGCGCTTTCCGGCGTCAGGTTGAGCTCCTTTGCCACCGTGCTGAAGGCATCCCTGATTACATTGAGGCTGCTTTCAAGCTGGCTATCCCCGGCTATTTCTTTTATCTCAACCATTAACAGTACGGCCGTCCTTCATCCATATTGCGGGGTCGGGGGCCTATCTTCCTTCGGCCCAGGATTCCTCGCGCGGGTCTGAGCCGCCTACCAGGCTACCGGTGTGGGGGTCCCTGATAATGGCATTGGCTGCGCCGTATTTATTGTCCCAGGTCCCTCCTATCTCGACCTTGTATCCCATCGCTTCGAGCTGCTTGCCGACCGTGTTATAGAGGGGTAATTCGAGGCCGATGGTGCCGGGTTTATAAACATTGGGGGCGAATGAATCGGGGAAATTGAAGGACTGGAAGCGGGGTGCGTTGATGGCCGCCTGAGGGTCCATGCCGAATACCACGATATTAAGAAATACCTGCAGGTTGGTCTGGGTTTGTGTGTCCCCGCCGGGCGTGCCGAAGCTCATGAAGAGTTCTCCGTCCTTGATTGCCATGGGGGCGTTGGGGGTAATGCGCGGCCTCTTGCCCGGCTGCAGGGAGTCGACATTCTTCGGGTCGAGCCGGAACTGGTTCATGCGGTTGCCCAGTGTTAGTCCCGTGCCCGGCACCATGGGCGTCTGGGGAAAATCGCTGGGCGTCAGCGTCACGGCGTTACCTTTTGAGTCGATTATGCAA
>JAPLHJ010000234.1 GCA_026389675.1 Chloroflexota bacterium
CAGAGCCCTGCGGGCACGTTCTGAAAATTTCTCAAATCTACTGGCCATAGTAACCTCGAAAACTTGGATTTAGCTAAACTTAAAAGATGCTACGTACCATGAATTATAAGTTGAACAATAGTGCAAGTCAAAGAGTAACAGCTTCAGGGGAAAGGCTTAGATGAATATTTGCAGTTGAAAAAAGGCAATAAAAAAAGTCCCTGGCAGTGGCATATTTTCCCAAGGAATTCCTCCCTCAGTATCGTCTGCGCTGAAGCGTTTCACTTCCGTGTTCGGGATGGGAACGGGTGGTGCCGCCTCGCTCTGACCACCAGAGGACTTTTAATGGAATATACTATACCGAAATAAAAAGGCGCTGTCAAATAGCATGACTTTACCACAGGCTTCCCTGTGGAGTGCCTTTCTTGTAGGCTATGCCGAGATGTTTATAGGCCGCGCGGGTGGCCTGGCGTCCCCTGGGCGTCCTCTCGAGGAATCCTAACTGCAACAAAAATGGTTCATATACTCCTTCAATTGTGTCAGCTTCTTCGCTTATGGAAGCGGCAATAGTATCCAGGCCAACAGGTCCCCCGTCAAATTTCTGTATTATCGTCCTGAGCACCTTCCTGTCTATCTCGTCCAGCCCGAGTTCGTCGACCTCGAGTTTGCCCATAGCCTCAATAGTCACTTCACGGTTAACTGCACCGTCGGCCTCGACCTGGGCATAGTCCCTGATACGCTTCAAAAGGCGGTTGGCCACGCGCGGCGTGCCCCTGGCGCGGCAGGCAATCAAATCAATGCTCTCGTCATCAATCATTAATTTCAGTATCTCGGCTGAGCGTCTTACGATCGATCCGATGGAGACGGCGTCGTAGAAATCCAGGCGGTGTACCGAACCGAACCTATCCCGCAGCGGAGAACTCATGGAAGCAAAGCGGGTAGTGGCGCCTATCAGTGTAAACCGTGGCAGGTTCAGGCGCAGGCTGCGGGCACCCGGCCCCTTGCCCAGTATAATATCAAGTGCGAAGTCTTCCATAGCAGGGTAGAGTATCTCCTCTACTATCCTGCTCAGGCGGTGGACTTCATCTATGAAAAGGACATCTCCCTTTTGCAGGTTCGTCAGGATGGCGGCCAGGTCTCCCGGACGCTCAATAGCAGGGCCGGAACTGACTTTGATATTAACTCCCATTTCACCGGCAATAATGAATGCCAGTGTAGTTTTACCCAACCCCGGCGGGCCGTAAAGCAGTATGTGGTCAATCGCCTCGCCACGCTTCTGCGCAGCCCGGATGCCGATATCTAAGTTATCTTTGACCTTCTGCTGCCCGATAAAGTCACCCAGCCGCCTAGGCCTCAGGTTGGCGTCCAGCGAACCGTCTTCCGGTCCGGGCTTGCCGGATACTACACGCGTAGATTCAGCTTCCTGCATACTTAGATAGGTAACTAAATTTTGATAGCATTATAGCACACGGTTTCGAAAACACTGACGCGTCAGCACCCCAAAAACGAAAGGTCCCCGCATCCTGCGGGGACCTTTTTATCAATTTCAGGGACGACTATTCCTGTTCTACCTGATTCTCAACCGCCTCTTCAGTCTCAATATCGTCAACAGTAAGCGGGTTAATGAAATCGGAAACCGCTTCAGTGAAAACTTCGGCGCTGTCGTCGAGCAGCCTGTTAACCGGCTTGCCGAGCTTCTGTGTCAGTGTGACATTAGAAGGTATTAACTTACCGATAATGACATTCTCTTTGAGCCCATGCAGCCTGTCCGTCTTCCCCCAGATCGCCGCTTCCGCCAGCACCCTGGTGGTTTCCTGGAACGATGCTGCTGCCAGCCAGCTATCAGTATTCAACGATGCACGGGTTATGCCCAGCAGTACAGGGCGGGCAACAGACTGGTCACCACCCTCCGCTTCCATTTTGGCATTGATGTTTTCGAAATCCAGCCTGTCAACCAGGTCGCCCACCAGAAGATCGGTATCACCCGAGAACTCGACCCTCACCCTCTTCAACATCTGCTTGACGATGGTCTCGATATGCTTGTCATTTATACTCACACCCTGCGATCGGTAAACCATCTGCACCTCGTTAATCAGGTAACGCAGCACGTCCTGGCGGCCGTTGATATGCAAGATATCCTGCGGGTCCTTAACACCATCGATAAGCTTGTCCCCGGCACGCACATATTCGCCCTGTTTGACCAGTATATGGCTGGTCACAGGTATATCGTCATACTTACGTTCGTCCTTTTCCTCGTAAGTCAGTATTATCTTACCGTCTTCTATCCTGACCAGTCCGTCAACGCGCGCGACCAGGGGCTTTAGCCCCTCATCTCCGGATTTAACCAGGGCAGTGTCAGGTTCGGCCATCACTTCGCCTCCCCTCACACGCGCGTTGCCTTCTACCAGTATTTTATAGCCGGCAGGGATTTCATATTCAATAGGGTATGCTTCAACATGCGTGATGATTATCTCGCGGCGTTTGAGGATATCCTCCTCAACTACCTCGTTCAAGTTCACAGTCCCGTCTATCTCGGTAAGCACGGCCTTGCCCTTGGGGACCCGGGCCTCGAAAAGCTCCTCAACGCGTGGTAGACCCGTAGTGATATCCCTGCCGCCCGCCACACCACCGGTATGAAAGGTGCGTAGCGTAAGCTGTGTGCCCGGTTCGCCGATACTCTGGGCAGCGATAATACCTACGGCTGTCCCTATCTTGACCAGCGCTGTCGATGAAAGATCGCGCCCGTAGCAATTCCGGCAGACGCCGCGCTTGGAATTGCACATCAGCGGCGACCTGACGCTCACTTCTTTTATTTCCGCCCGCGCAATCTGCTCAATCTTTTCCTCGTCGATCATCTCATTCTTGCTTACTACGATCTCCCCGGTCTTTGGGTCAACGATATCCCTGGCGGCCAGGCGTCCTTTGATACGCTCCTCAAACGATGGCAACAGGCCCTTTTCCTTTTCGCTGTACACGTTGGAAAATTGCAGCCCATCTCCCGTATAACCGCAGTCCTCTTCAAGGATAATCAAATCCTGCGCCACATCTATGAGGCGGCGGGTAAGGTAACCGGCATCGGATGTCCTCAGAGCGGTATCCGCAAGCCCCTTGCGTGCTCCGTGGGTGGACATGAAATATTCCATCACCGAAAGGCCTTCACGGAAACTGGCCTTGATGGGGAACGGTATAATGCGCCCGGAAGGGTCGGTCATCAGACCACGTATACCGGCCATCTGCCTTATCTGGGAGATATTACCCTTGGCGCCTGATTGCGACATCATGTAAACGCCACCATACCTGTCGAGCGATTTCTTAATCTCGTCTTCAATCTGGTTTGTAGTGCGCGTCCATACGTCTATAGCCTGACTTTCAAACTCTTCATCAGTTATCAAACCTTTGTTGAACTGACTCTGTAAGATAGCGATATCTTCATCGCCCCTGCTCATAAGTCTCGGCTTGATTTTGGGCACCTCAATATCACGGGCTGATATACTGGTCCCCGATTTAGTTGTATATTCGAAACCTATACTTTTTAATTCATCCAGCATGCTTACTGTCTTTTCGCTGCCACACCATCTGAAGCATTCCGATACCAACCGGCGCAAGTCACCTTTGCTGGTAGCAAAATTACAGAAACCCTTGTAGGGATCATGCTGCCGCAGCTCCGCCGGCAGCATCTGGTTGAAAATAATGCGGCCGACGCTTGTCTTGATATTGCTGCTATCCTTCCCCGCCATCCTCATTTCCTCATATTTGGTAACGGATTCAGGGATTTCAGGCAGCACTTCATTTTCTACGGAATCCGGTTTTTCTTCACTACCCCTTATCCTTACTATTATCTCTTCATGCAAATCCGGATACTGGCTTTCGCCGGTTATATTGAACATCTCATAAGCAAGCACGGCTTCTCCGGGACTTCCAAATTCCTTGAGCCTCTCGCCGGGGTGTGTTTTCATATTGGTCAGGTAATAACAGCCAAGAACCATATCCAGCGTGGGTGTCATAACCGGTTCGCCGGAACTCGGCAGCAGCATGTTATGCACGCTCAGCATCTGGTCGCGCGCCTCGCGCACAGCAGACCTTGAAAGTGGTACATGTACCGCCATCTGGTCGCCATCAAAGTCGGCATTGAAGGCAGAACATACTAGGGGATGCAACTGGATGGCACTGCCCTCGATCAGCGTCGGCTCAAAGGCCTGGATGCTTAACCTGTGGAGAGTCGGGGCGCGGTTCAGCATAACCGGGCGCTCCTTGATGACTTCAGAGAGTATGTCCCAAACTTCCGGCCGCGCGCGTTCAACCTGCCGGCGTGCGCTTTTAATGTTGTGGGCGAAGCCCTGCTCAATGAGCCTGCGCATGACAAATGGCTTGAAAAGTTCAAGGGCCATATGCTTGGGCAACCCGCACTGGTGCAATTTCAATTCAGGACCGACGACGATCACCGAGCGGCCGCTGTAATCAACGCGCTTTCCCAGCAGGTTCTGACGGAACCGTCCCTGCTTGCCGCGCAGCATATCCGATAGCGATTTAAGCTTGTGCGTGCTGGCAGCGCTGGGCAGCCGGCCCCTCCTGCCATTGTCGATGAGGGCATCTACCGCCTCCTGCAACATCCTCTTCTCGTTCCGGACAATGATCTCAGGCGCACCCAGTTCCATCAATTTCTTCAAGCGGTTGTTGCGGTTGATGACCCTCCGGTAAAGGTCGTTCAGGTCGCTGGTGGCAAATCTGCCTCCGTCAAGCTGAACGATGGGGCGGAGTTCAGGGGGCAGCACCGGCAATACGGTGAACACCATCCATTCCGGCTTATTGCTGCTCCGCCAGAAAGCCTCGACTATGCGAAGCCGCTTGCTCAATTTCTTGTGTTTTTGCCCCTCGCTTCCGCGGATATCCTTGACTAATTTCTGGCGCAGGTCTTCCAGGTTCATTGCCTTCAGTATATTGAGTATGGCCTCAGCGCCCATACCCACCTCAAAGGCGTCACCGTACCTCTCACGGTGCTGCTGGTACTCACTTTCACTCAGCACCTGCAAATGCAGTTTATTTATCTCGGAATTATCGATCCTGGCATCGTTATCCAGGTCGCCTAATTTATCCTCAATTTCGCGCTTCCTTTCAGCCAGTTTTTCGGCGTTTGAATCCCCCTTCTCTGCTTCTGCTTCAAGTTCGGCCAGGGCAGTTAGCAACTCCTGCTTCTTGCGTGAGGAATAATCATCCAGCTTCTGTTTGCAGGCATCGGCATTGACGGAGGTTATTACATACTGGGCAAAATAAAGCACGCGCTCAAGGTTGCGCGGGGAAATATCGAGCAGAAGGGCCAGCCGGCTGGGTACACCCCGGGCAAACCAGATATGCGCTACCGGGGCAGCCAGCGTGATATGTCCCATCCTCTCACGCCTGACTTTGGAATGCTCGACCGTAACGCCGCACCTTTCACAGGTGATACCTTTGTAGCGGACTTTCTTGTACTTGCCGCAATAACATTCGTAATTCTTTACCGGGCCAAAGATCCGCTCACAAAAAAGGCCGTCCTTCTCCGGCTTCAGCGTCCTGTAGTTAATAGTTTCCGGCTCGGTAACCTCGCCGTAGGACCACTCTTCGATCTGAGTCGGTGAAGCCAGGGTGATGCGGATAGCGTTAAAATCATTTATTTCGAACACTTTTTATCCCCTATCTTAAAGCTTTGGGTATGCCACCCGTTTTCCTTTTATCTTCAAACAGGTTGATGCTCTGATCCTCTTCATTGAGAAGCTCCACGGCTAATCCGAGGCTGCGCAACTCCATGAAGAGCACCTTGAACGATTCAGGTACGCCCGACTGCAGTACATCTTCGCCTTTTACCAACGCCTCGTAGGCCTTGGCCCTGCCCTGGACGTCGTCCGACTTGACCGTGAGCAGTTCCTGCAGCGTGTGGCTGGCGCCGTAAGCCTCAAGCGCCCAGACTTCCATCTCACCGAAACGCTGACCGCCGAACTGCGCCTTACCACCCAGCGGTTGTTGTGTAATTAACGAATAAGGCCCGGTCGACCTGGCGTGTACCTTATCGTCAACCAGGTGGATGAGCTTCATCATATAGATGACACCGACGGTAACCGGCTGGTCGAAAAGCTCGCCGGTCCTGCCGTCGCGCAACTGTATCTTGCCGAATACCGGTGGAACAACCTTTTTCTCCAGGTAAACCTTCTCAACTATTGCATCGAGGTCCTCGTTGCTTATATTGCGGTCGACAGCCTGCATACCAATGGCTTTTTCTTTCTCCAGCCACAGTATAAGGCTGGCCCTGCGTGCTTCGCCACGATATTTGCCGCTCTCATCGAATACTTTCTCCGCATTAATAACATGCTCGCCAAGCCATTCCTTTACCTTCGCCAGGCCCCCGCTGTCCAGTCTGTCCTGGTTGATGACACCCTCTTGCTTGGCTTTCAGTACAATCCAGGCCTTACCCAGGGCATCCTCAACGGCAACCGTATCCGCGCCGTCAAAGATGGGATTGATAACTTTCTCGCCGAAAATATCAGCCGCCAACCCGAGGTGTGTTTCAAGTATCTGTCCAATATTCATGCGCGATGGCACGCCGATGGGATTGAGCACTATATCCACGGGCCTGCCGTCAGGCAGGAAAGGCATATCTTCCTCAGGCAAAATAATCGAGATAACACCCTTATTACCATGGCGTCCCGCCATTTTATCGCCGACTGAAATTTTACGGCGCTGCGCTATCCACACCCTGACCAGCCGGAGCACGTTGGCCGGCAGATCGTCACCTCTTTCGGCGATGAATTCTTTAACGGCAATCACCTTGCCGCCCTCACCGTGAGGAACCGTCAGCGAGGTATCTTTTACCTCCCTGGCCTTTTCGCCGAAAATAGCGCGCAGCAGTTTCTCCTCGGCCGTCAACTCCGTCTCGCCCTTGGGTGTGATTTTTCCTACCAGGATATCCTGGGGATGCACTTCGGCGCCAACCCTGATAACTCCCTTCTCATCCAGGTCCCTCAGATTTTCCTCACCCACGTTGGGGATATCCCTGGTGATTTCCTCTTTGCCAAGCTTGGTTTCACGCGCGTCGGTTTCATATCTTTCAATATGGATGGAGGTGAATTTGTCCTGTTTGACCAGGCGTTCGCTGATGATTATGGCATCCTCGAAGTTGTAACCCCTCCATGTCATAAAAGCACAAAGTACATTCTGACCCAGGGCAAGTTCACCATTCTGCGTAGCCGCGCCATCCGCTATCACATCGCCCTGTTTGACCTTGTCTCCACGCGCTACTACGGGACGCTGATTAATACACGTACCCTGATTGGTGCGGTAGAACTTGGTCAGGGGGTATTCATGCTTCCTGCCATCGCTCTTGATAACTACCCGCTGACTATCCACTTCGGTCACTTCACCGTCTTCCGCGGCGTAAACAACCTGCCCGCTGTATTTCGCCACTTCTCTCTCCATACCTGTACCTATCAATGGAGCTTCAGGCCTGATTAGCGGAACTCCCTGCCTCTGCATATTTGAGCCCATCAGCGCCCGGTTGGCATCATCATGCTCAAGGAAAGGTATCAGCGCGGTCGTGACGCTGAAAACCTGCTTGGGTGAAACATCCATGTAGTCGATTTTTTCGGGCGGCTCTGTTACATACTTGCCGGTGCGGATAGCGCCGACCCGCTCTTCCAGAAATTCATCATGGGCGTTAAGCGGCGCATTGGCCTGGGCAATACATTTATTGGTTTCCTTATCGGCAGTAAAGTACTCGATTTCACCCGATACGTACGGGACAATCTTGATACTAGATTCTGCTAACGCAGATATCTTTTTGGCAAGAGACTCATCAACAAGCGAATCGGCGTGCGCTACCAGCTTTTTTTTACTGTCCAGCACATCCTGCCTGAGAGTCCTTCCTGCCAATTTTACAGACTTATTGCTGATTTCACGGTAAACCTTGCGGTAAGGTGTTTCAATAAACCCAAGATCATCAATCCTGGCATACGTAGCCAGGGAGCCTATCAAGCCGATATTGGGGCCCTCCGGGGTTTCGATGGGACATATCTTGCCATAATGGGAATGATGGACATCACGCACTTCAAATCCGGCGCGCTCACGGGAAAGGCCACCCGGCCCCATCGCCGAAAGCCTGCGTTTGTGTGTCAGTTCAGCCAGCGGGTTCGTCTGGTCCATAAATTGGGACAGCTGCGACCCGCCGAAAAACTCGCGCATTGCCGCAATTATGGGGCGGTTATTGATGAGATTGGTGGGCGTTGGATCATCGTTTTGAAAGCTCATCCTCTCTTTGATCGTCCGCTCCAGCCTAATCAATCCTACCCTGAACTGATTCTGAATAAGATGTCCGGTTGTCCTCACCCTGCGGTTGCCGAGGTGGTCGATATCATCAGGCAATACTGCTTCATTGTTTATCTGGATAATTTTACGGATGATTTCAACAAGATCGCGCGGTTTCAGCGCGCGCGACGTTACGTGGTATCCCTGCTCCTCGTACTCAAGCCGCTTGTTCAGCTTGAAGCGGCCTATCCTGCCAAGGTCGTAACGCCTGGGGTTAAAAAACATGTTGATGATCAGGCCTTTAGCGCTTTCCTCGTTGGGCGGTTCGCCCGGCCGTAACTTCTTATAAATATCGATCAGTGATTCTTTTTTGGTCCTGATGGTTTCAGGTTCCTTTTCCAGGGTTGACCGTATATATTGATGCTCACTGTTATTGTCATCAGCCTGGAAAAGGGCGGTTAAATCATCATCGGAATTGCATTGCAGGGCGTCTTCCGGTTCCCCTTCAGCGCTGATAGCGCGTAA
>JAPLHJ010000043.1 GCA_026389675.1 Chloroflexota bacterium
GGATGCCGGCCTGGCTGCATAACGACTGGGCAATGATTATCGCCGTCCTGGCTGTGCTTACCATGACCGTCGGCAACATCGTTGCCCTGGTTCAGACCAATATCAAGCGGCTCTTCGGTTATTCCAGCATTGCGCAGGCAGGTTACCTGATGGTTGGCTTAGCCGCCATGGGTATGGCTGCGCAGGCCGACAGCACTATCCGCAGCGGGCTGATATTCTTTTTATTCAGCTATACTTTGACCAACCTGGGGGCGTTCATTGCGATAATCGCCATCTCCAACAAAATCAACAGCGATAATATCGACGACTACTCCGGCATGGCCAAGCGCTCGCCGTTGCTGGCCACCGGTTTAACCATATGTCTGGTATCTTTAACCGGGTTGCCGCCCACGGCCGGCCTGATAGCCAAAATATACATTTTCAGCGGAGCCGTCGACCAGGGACTGCTGTGGTTAGTGATAATTGCAGTGATCAACAGCTGTATCTCGGCATTTTATTACTTTAAGGTTGTTAAGGTGATGTGGATGGGAGAACCTGTTAATAACGATGAAGTGACGTCTACCTGGCCTGAATGGTTAGCGCTCGGGTTTTGTTGCCTGGCGGTCGTGGTTATCGGAATAATTCCCGGGGCATTTATGGCTATTACCCAGAACGCAGCTAAAATATTTGGAATTTAATATTCCGATTAATAACTGCCGCATTCCTGCTTAATACTCTCCATTTATCAACGTAGATATTTTTCATTTCAAACGGGCGGCATGCCGGGCAGATTTGACACTATAAAATACCGATGATAGACTGCGGCACTGTGAAAAGAATAGGTATTTTATATCATCCCAAGGTTGAGAAAACGGAGAGATTCGCCCGCGACCTGATGAATTTCCTGCGAAGTAAAGACATTCAGTGCTGGGTGCATTCCTCGTGGGATGAAGGGGCAGCAAAAGATATGCTGGGCGGCAGCGATCTAATCGTCAGTGTGGGTGGTGACGGCACCATACTCAGAGTTGCCAGGATAATATTTCCGCTGGGGATACCTATAGTGGGGATCAATTTTGGCAACCTGGGATTCATGACCGAACTTGAAGCCGGTGAAGCTAAGGATAAACTGGAATTAATTATCAAGGGTGAAGGATGGATAGACGAACGCGCCATGTTAGAGGCGCGGGTGATCTCCTCCGGCCATGTCTTTCATGCCTTAAACGATGTTGTAGTGGGCAGAGGGAAATTTCTCAGGCTGATTAATATCGACGTTTCCTTGGACGGAGACTTTTTCTCCACATATAGAGCGGATGCCGTCATCATATCCACGGCAACGGGCAGCACCGGCTACGTATTGGCGGCCAATGGGCCGGTTATCTACCCGGAATCGCGGGATATAATCTTGAAGGCTGTATGTCCCCATCTGACCATGGATAAAGCCATAGTAGTACCACCTTCGACCAAGATCAGATTAAAGGTTTTCACCAACCACGATGCTATTGTGAGTATGGACGGACAGGTGGAGGAGACACTGAAGGATGGGACTGATATAGAAGTATCAATAACGGAAGTAACGACGAAATTTCTACGTCTGAGAAATAAAAATAGTTTCTATAGCACACTCACAGCGAAATTGAACAGGAAATCATTATGAAAGTTGAAAAGGCTACTATCAACGATGTCAAGCAAATGCATGTGCTTGTCAATAAATTTGCCGGCAAGGGCGAGATGCTACCCCGCGCGCTCAGCGAGTTATACGAGAACCTTCGCGATTATTTCGTCATCCGCGGTAAAGATGGCAAGGTCATAGCCTGCGGCGCCCTGCATATCAGCTGGGCCGACCTGGCCGAGGTAAAAGCCCTGGCGGTTGCTAAAGACAAGCAAAAAAAAGGTATGGGAGCGGCGTTGATTAAGGCCTGCGTGGTTGAAGCGCAATCGCTGGGTATCCCCAGGATGTTTTGCCTCACCTATAAACCCCGCTTCTTTAAGCGGCAGGGATTCAAAGAGGTGGAGAAAATGGAGTTGCCCCGGAAGATCTGGGCCGAATGCTACAGCTGCCCTAAATTTCCGGACTGTGATGAAGTTGCGCTCGTATTTGACGTGCCCGCGCCATGATTGATAACGAGAAGCTCCTGTCAAGTAAAGAGATATTCAGGGGCCGTGCCGTCAACCTGCGGATTGATACCATCGAGAAGCTGTCGGGCCAGGTTACCACACGTGAAATTGTCGAGCACGCAGACTGCATCGCGGTGGTAGCGGTTGATGATGAAGACAGGATCGTGATGGTGAAACAGTTCCGCAGGCCTGTGAATAAAGTGCTGCTGGAGATACCCGCCGGCGGAATAGAGGAGGGAGAGGACCCGGAGGATTGTGTAAGGCGTGAATTGCAGGAGGAGACAGGGTATTTACCGGGTAAGATAACCAAATTGGGCGGGTTCTATGCCGCGCCCGGGTATTGCACTGAATATATGCATATCTTTCTGGCTACGGATTTAGCAGAAAGCAAGTTAATTGCTGAAGATACCGATGAGATAGAAATTGTACGGGTTCCCCTGACTGAAATTATGCAAAAGATCGTTTCGGGTGAAATCTGCGATGCCAAAAGCATAGCGGGCTTACTTATATATCTAAGCAGCCGCCGGGATCAGTGTGTTTAACCTGATCGGCAGTGGATCAGGCTATTTTTTTAATTGTGCGATAATTGCGTCCGCTACCTGTGAAGTGCCGGCACTGGGCGCATCACGGTCTTTCCGCAGGTCGTAGGTTACGCTCTTACCTTCAGCGATCACATCGGCAATGGCCTTTTCCATTCTATCCGCGGCGTTCGTTTCATCAAGATATCTCAGCATCAAAACCGCCGACAGCATCTGTGCCATCGGGCTGACCTTGTTCATGCCGGTGTATTTGGGCGCGCTGCCGTGCGTGGGTTCAAAAACCGCTATGCTATCTCCTATATTGGCACCCGGCGCCAAGCCCAGTCCTCCCACCAATCCGGCGCACAGGTCGGAGATAATATCGCCGTACAGGTTGGGCAGGACCAGCACATCATACATCTGCGGGCTTCTGACCAGGCGCATGCAAAGGGCATCAACCAGGACCTCTTCCTATTCGATCTCAGGATACTCTCTGGCAACTTCCCTGGCCGTGGTCAGAAATAACCCGTCGGTAAACTTCATTATGTTGGCCTTGGTTATGGCGGATACTTTGCTCCGCTTATATTTCCGGGCGTACTCAAAGGCATATTTAACGATGCGCCGCGACCCGTATTCCGATATGGCTTTGATACTGTACCCGGAGCCGGCATTTACCTTACCCTTGAAGTGTTTGGAGATGAAATCGTGAAGCTGCTCGGCTTCCGTTGTCCCGCTGGCAAACTCGATCCCGATGTAAAGGTCCTCGGTATTCTCCCTGACCACCACGATATCAACGTTTTCATAGGGTGTGGTCGCCACACCCTTGAAACTCTTGCAAGGCCGCAGGCAAGCATACAGGTCAAGTTGTTTACGCAGGGCCACGTTCACGCTGCGGAAACCCGTGCCAATAGGCGTAGTAACAGGGCCTTTGAGAGCTATTTTATTCCGCTTAATTGATTCCAGGGTGATATCCGGGAGAGGCGTACCGTATTTCTCGATGGCCGATTCACCCGCCGTACAAATATCCCAATCAAATTTAACACCCGTTGCCTCGAGCACACGGACCGTGGCAGCGGTTATCTCAGGGCCTATGCCGTCGCCTGGCAACAAAGTAATGCGGTAAGTCATTCTATCCAACCTCTATGGCGGCAATCCGCCTTCAAAGCTTAAAATCCCCGTGCTTGTTAATATAGGGAATCAAGCCTCCTTCATTAAGTATGTTCAGCATAGCCTGCGGTATCCTGGTGAAGCGGTATGACTCTTTCCTGGAAACATTGTTGATTATACCTTCTTCCAACCTGATTTCAAGGATATCACCCTGGGATATTTTATCCGTATCACAGATCAGCGCCGGCACTCCCTGGTTGATGGCGTTCCTGAAGAAGATCCGCGCGAATGATTTTGCCAGTATGGCGCTGACGCCGGCCATTTTTATCACCAGGGGGGCATGCTCGCGGCTGGAACCGAGGCCGAAATTAGATCCGCCCACGATGAAATCACCGGGTTTTACCTGCTTTACAAAATCGGGGTTGGCGTCTTCCATGGTGTGTTTGGCCAACTCGGGCAGGTTACTGCGTAAATGCGCGTATTTGCCCGCTATGATGAGGTCGGTGGAGATATCATCGCCGAACTTAAAAGCCTTGCCTTTAAGCACAGGTTGGGCCATCAGCTAACCTCCCCCGGGTCGGTAATCCTGCCGGTAATTGCCGACGCTGTTGCCGTGGCGGTACTGGCCAGGTATATGAATCCCTCCGGGTTGCCCATGCGGCCCTTGAAATTGCGATTGGCGGTGGATATACAGGCTTCGCCGTCGGCCAGGATACCTTGATGCAGGCCCAAGCAGGCTGCGCATCCCGGAGGTAGAACGATGCCTCCCGCTTCAATGATCGTGCTGATATATCCTGCCTCGATTGCCCGGGAAAATATCGTCCTCGATGCCGGGCAGACCAGCAGCCTGACTCCGGCTGCTACTTTTTCCCCCTTGAGCATTGCAGCGGCCTCAATCAGGTCTTCCAGACGGCCGTTGGTGCAGGTCCCGATAAATACCTGGTTGACCTTGATGCCTTTAAGGCTGGAGGCCGGGGCAACGTTATCAACCGCGTGGGGTTTTGCCACCATCGGCTTTATACTGCCCGCATCTATTTTGATGGTTCGCTCATAGGCAGCACCGGCATCGGCTGTTATCTCCCGGTACCCGGCTTCCCTTCCCTGTCCGCGTAAATAATCCCCGGTTACCCGGTCAGAGGGGAAAATGCCCACTTTGGCGCCGGCTTCTATGGCCATGTTGGCTATCGTCAATCTTTGATACATCGGCATTTCGTCGATGGCCGGCCCGCTGAATTCCAGCGCCTTATAGGTAGCGCCGTCGGCGCCGATGCTCCCGATAATATCTAAAATCAGGTCTTTGGCGCTCACCCCGGCCTGAAATTTGCCCGAAACTTCAATTTTAAAGCTTTCCGGTACCCTGAACCAGGTCTTGCCCAGCGACATGGCTACGGCGATGTCGCTGGAACCCATGCCCGTGGCAAAAGCGCCGACGGCGCCCGCTGTGACTGTATGTGAGTCAGCACCAACAACAATGTCGCCCGGGTTGACTAATTGTTCGGCTACGATCTGGTGGCATACACCGCAGCCGGCATCGAACAACAGGCATCCGGAATCGGCGGCAAACTGCCGCATAAAGGCGTGATCGTTGGACAGTTGACGGTTCGGGCTGGGACTGGCATGGTCGATAAATAGCGCGGTCCGCCCGGGCAACGCCAGCGTCTGCTTTTTACCCGCTTTAAACTGACGTATGGTAAGCGGCCCGGTGGTATCCTGTACAAACACCAGGTCAACAGGCGCTATGACTATATCGCCCGCTTTTGCGTCTGCGCCGGACTTCTCACTGAGTATCTTTTCGCTTATCGTTTTTCCCATAGTCATTACTCTGAAAGTAACATCCCTGACACCGGCAATGGAGTAAGTATTTTACCATATTGATCTGATATATATATAAATCTATCTAACGTTTAAAATGGTCATGTTGTAGAACAATATCGGCAGCAGAGTAAATATTTTAACATATTGATCCGACATATAACTAAATCCGTCCGACATCTATACTGCGCAAATGCTAAAATTGGTTTGTCGGTTACCCGGGAAGGTTTATGACCATGGACTATAAAGCTGAAGCAAATTCTTTAGGCGTTACGCGATGCCGTGACAGTATCTTTGCCTGGGGCAAACGCACCTATATCATGGGCGTTATAAACCTGTCTCCGGATTCATTTTCAGGAGATGGTTGTAGATCAATTGATGAGGCATTGCAGCAGGCGGTCCGCTTTGCCGGGGAAGGAGCCGATATAATTGACGTGGGCGGAGAATCTACACGGCCCGATGCCGCTCCCGTACCGCTGGAGGAAGAGCTAAAACGGGTAATCCCGTTCATCAAAGAGTTAGTGAGATCGGTGAGCATCCCGGTCAGTATCGATACCTATAAATATGAGGTGGCCGTGCAGGCCCTCGATGCAGGTGTGGGCATGGTCAACGATATCTCCGGGCTGAAGATGCAGCCGTCTATGCTCAGGCTGGTTGCGGAGAGACAGGCGCCTGTTGTACTTACCAGTAATGAACGGGGGCAACCAAGCCGTGATATTACTAAAACAGTTATCAGCAGTTTGCAGGCCTTGATCCGGTTGGCGCTTGACGCGGGTGTCAGCCGGCAAAACCTGGTGATCGACCCGGGCATCGGGTTCGGGAAAACGCAGGATCAGAACCTTGAGATACTGCGTAAACTCGCTGATTTGAAAACGCTCGGGCGTCCTATCTTAATCGGGACTTCCCGCAAATCTTTTATACGCAATGTACTGGGTACCGATGCTGAAGCCCTGTTACTGGGTACGGCTGCAACGGTTGCCATAGGCATAGGCAACGGCGCTGATATGGTCCGCGTTCATGATGTCGCCGCGATGTCGCTTGTTTGCCGTATGTGTGACGCCGTTATCAGGGGCAGGGATGAGCGATGACCGGAGCATATATCGGGCTGGGGACCAACCTGGGCGACAGGCCGGCCAATATAAACAGGGCCATATCCCTGTTGTCCAAAAGTATGACAATTATCCAAACATCATCGGTCTATGAAACGGAACCTGAAGGCTATAAAGGGCAGCCGGATTTCCTCAACTGCGTTGTCCTGGCTGAGGTTGAGGTTGATGCCCTCGCAGTGTTGGCCATCCTGAAAGGTATGGAGAAGCAGTTGGGACGGGTGGGTTCATTCGAGGGTGGGCCCCGCCTCATAGATGCCGACCTGCTGTTCTATGGGCGTGAGGTGATTAAGGAGCCCGGGCTGGTAGTGCCTCATCCGCGCATCCAGCAGCGTCTTTTTGTCCTCGTACCCCTGGCCGAGATCGCTGCGGACTTCACACACCCGGTTTTACATAAAACGATAGCTCAATTGTTAACGGAGTCGGATTCGCAGAGCAGGGTTGTAAAAGCGGGCCGGATCGGGTTAAATTTGGCAGGGGAATAACATGTATTATATCGCTGTAGAGAGTAGTTTTAGCGCCGCTCATTACCTGCGTGGCTATCAGGGCAAATGCGAGAAACTGCACGGTCACAGGTTTAAAGTGGTGGCCCGCTTGCGCTTATCCGGCCTGAATGAAATCGGGCTTGCCTATGATTTCAGCGATTTAAAAAGGCAGTTGGGTGAGATACTGGGGAGATATGACCATTCTTGCCTTAATGATATAGAACCGTTTGACAGAATCAACCCCTCTTCCGAGAATATTGCAGCTACGGTTTACCAGCAGTTGTTACCCAATTTCCCGTCTGCTGAGGTCATAGACAGCATCGAGGTATGGGAATCGCCGGAGTCGTGCGCCGTCTATAAACCCGGATAGCCCTGTTTAACTGCCGACATTGGGCGGCAGCAGGTTGGGGATGCTGTCCTTAATGGCGTAGGAGTAATTGCATTTCCGGCAGAAGAGGGAGCCGGCAATTATCTCGCCGTCGGTCTTTTCCGTAACGGTCAGATCAAGAGTCTCTTTACACACAGGGCAGACAATTATCTCCATGATCGATTCTTTCATATCTCCGTCCTCA
>JAPLHJ010000307.1 GCA_026389675.1 Chloroflexota bacterium
TGGCAAAGAGTAGCCTGCATGGATATTTCCGCGCCCCTGCTCAGGCTGGCCCCTGAGAAAAAGGACGGTTCCAGCCTATTCCTGGGCAACCAGGCGACAACGCGTATCATACAGTCGAGGGACAGTGGTCAAACATGGAACGATTGCCTGCCCGGCGCCCTGCTGCAGGACATCGCCGCTGAAAGCAGCGATGATTTGTATATCCTGCAGGCCAACGCCCTGGTACGCCACGGCAGATATCAATCCGGCGGCTGGAGCTGGGATAAATTCACGGATACAGGGCTGTTATCCGCGCACACCATTGCCGTGCAGGGCAACTACGTTATGGCCGCTGCGGCCCTGGGACAGCAGTGCCCGCTTGCCTACTCGGTTAACGGTGGCAAAGACTGGCTACTTATCACTGAGCCAGCTTACAGCAGCGGCAACAGGCACGCAGCCTTCGACAAGGAATTCAAAGACAATCATCTCATCTACTTAGCTGACGATGCCGGGGGGTGCTACCGCTGGGCGGTGGGCACCAGCAACCGCTGGGATGATATGACGCCTTCCAGCAACAGCTACTACGGCCTAGCTCCCGCCACGCGCGGCGTCCTTTACGCCGCTTATAGCCCAATCACCACCGGTGGAGTGGACAGGTCCTTATATACCCGGGGAGGCATCCCCAAGCTGGGTGTATTCTGGGACTCGCTGACAACCGGACTGACGTCCGGCCTGATGTCCGGAGTCGTATTCCGGCTGGAGCCCAGCGCCATCATCAATGCCGATGAAACCATCTGGGCGGTGGATGCGCGTGACTACGATCCCTATAAAAGCGCGGGCCGGTTATGGGCTTTCAAAGACACGCTCGCCAACCATTCCCCCTGGCTTATCTCCCCCAAAGGCAACAGCCTGGTATATTGCGATCCCGTGACCGGGCGCAACGCACAGGTCGACCTTACATGGGAGCAGCTGTCGCTGGCGGAGGCCTATGAGATAGAGATCGGCAAGGACAAGTGGTTCGACCTGGCGGTCACGGACGCGGCGCCTGACACCAACCCTTTTTACATCCCCAATGACCTGCGCTACCCGGCTTATTATATCGGCGCCGGGCTATTACCCGAGGCCGGGCATACCTACTTCTGGCACGTGCGTGTGAAGAGGGCCGCCACCGGCCAGGTTATTCGCAGCCACTGGTCATACGCTCTCAGCTTCACCGTCCGCGCCGGCTTTCCCATTGCGGCCTCATCTTACCCGGGCATACAATCGCTACAGCCTTGTCACGAGGCCTGCGATGTGCCGTCCTACCCGCTGGGCTTCTCCTGGACGCCCATGCAGGGCACAACCTCATATCGCTTCGTGCTTTCCCGCGACCCCGGCTTGAGCCAGCCAATTATAGACCAGGCAGTAAATGCTTCAGCGTACAAGCTCCTATGGCGTCTGGACTATCAGACCGCCTATTTTTGGCAGGTGACACCGGTCGAGCCCATACCCGGCGATCCCAGCCCGGTCTTTGCTTTTACCACTGAAAATGAGCCACCTGCGACCTTTCACGCTGGCCTGCCCACCGATAATGCCACCAACGGACTGCTTATCGCCCTTATCTTCGCCTTTCTCGTCTGGGCCCTGGTACAGGCCATCACATTCAGAAACACGCATGATAGATAACAGAAACATTTTCATGCGAGCCCGAAGGGCGCGGCAATCTGTCCTCGTTGAATAGATTGCTTCGTCGCTGCGCCCCTCGCAAAGACATATTTCTC
>JAPLHJ010000295.1 GCA_026389675.1 Chloroflexota bacterium
CCCTGATCTTGCCGTCCACGATGGAGAGCCGGCCGCGGATGGCGCAGATGCCGCACTCCACTGTCTGGTTGTCGCTCATAATGCGGATGTTGCGCTCGTGGCAGACCGGGCAGATGCCGGGGTCGCCCTTATAGGAGTGGTCGCCCGTGCGGACGGCGTCCGCAACCTCCTTGCCAATGCGGCGCGCCTTCTCCCTGGCCAGCGGGTCGCCGGCCGTCTCGCTCATGGCCTGTATATGGATGAGCTGCTTATCGATAATGTGCATGCCCAGGAAGTGCAGCACGATGGTGGGCTGGAGGAAGGCATAGGATGTCCAGCCGCGCGTGGCGTAGGGCACGATGATGGCGGCGGGCTTGCCTATCATCTTCGAAGGACGGCTGGACAATATGAAGAGGCGGTCGATGAATTGTTTTATCACGGCCTCCACCTCCAGTATATAGCAGGGCGCGCCCAGCACAACGCCATCGAACTCATACATCATATTGAGCAGGTAATCGTGGCCGTCCCGGCCCTTGTGCTTGCAGTCCTTGTCCAGGAACATACATACGGCATCGCCTTCGCAGGGGAAAATATCGTAATTGGTCCACCTGACGATGTCGACCTCGGCCCCCTGTTCCTGCGCGGCCATCAGGGCTTCCTTGACTAATATCTCCGTGTTGCCAAGCTTGCGGCAGCTTCCCACGATGCCCAGTATTTTCATGATCTGTTACCTCCTTATTCTGCCGCTGTCCTCGCGATCAGCGGAGCGACGTCGCGATCTTTCCAGCATGTAAGTGACTATATCAGTTTGAAAAGCGGGCGGGCGGTCTCGCCGGAGGAGTATCGGTCCCCGGCGAAGACGGCCGACCCCTCCATGCTCACCTTTCTGCCCATAATGTCCATGGTAGCCTCCTCCGGCTTGAGGCCGACGATATTGCCCATGATCCAGGGCCCATCGTCCAGTTCTACGATCGCCACGATATAGGGCGCCTCGGACTCGCGGCCCTCGGCGGCCACGTAATTGACTGTAAAGGTCTGGATAACGCCGCCGCCCTTCAGTTCAATAACCGCAAAATCCTGGCCTCCGCATTTAGCGCAGACCAGTCTCGGCTGTGCCGATAGCTCCCCGCAGTCGCCGCATTTCAGGCCGCTCAGCCTGCCCTGTTTCAACCCTTCGTTAAAATCCTTGAAAGTGAGTTTAGCTTCCATATCATTCCTCCATGCTCTTTATCTCACCAGCCTCGTTTAAGTATGATATTGCACAGCGTGCCGCCATCGCCGCCCAGCGTATCGGTCATGCCCACCCTGGCGCCGTCCACCTGCCGTTCGCCGCATTCGCCGCGCAACTGCCTGACGATTTCAAAGGCCTGTGCTGCACCGGTGGCGCCTACCGGGTGCCCCTTGGCCTTGAGCCCTCCCGATGGATTTACGGCTATCCTGCCGCCGATTTTAGTATCGCCCCTCTCTACTGCTTCCCCTGCTGTGCCGTAAGGGAAGAAGCCCAGGCTTTCCAGGGCTATCAGTGCGGCGATGCTGAAGCAGTCGTGCAACTCGATAACGTCGATGTCCTTCGGGCTAAGGCCTGACATTTTATAGGACTGTCCAACGGCCAGTTCCCTGGAACGGATGCGCGGGAGGAACTCCTTCTGGCTGAGCAGATTGCCGGCCGAGGCCTGGCCCACCCCGGCTATCAGCACCGGCCTTTTGGTGAGTTTCTTAGCCGTCTCCTCCGAGGCTATTATCAATGCGGCCGCACCGTCCGTAAAGGGGCAGCAGTCGGCTAATTGCAGGGGCGAGGCCACCAGGGGGCTTTTCCGTGCATCCTCGAGGGTCATCTCCTTCTGGAACTGTGCCTTCGGATTGCGGGCGCCGTAATAGTGTGAGTTAATGGATACCTGGTAAAGCTGTCTTTTCAGCTTCTCCAGCGGGATATTGTATTTTTTTGCATAGAGATGCGTGAGCATGGCGAAGACGCCCGGGAAGGTCAGTCCAGCGGCGTACTCGTAGCGGCTGTCGCTGGCCATGGCGAAGGTGCGGGTAGCGAGGGGTGTGCCCATTTTCGTAGCGCATTCGGCGCCGCCTGCCAGGACGATGTCGTATTGTCCCGAGGCTACCCAGATGAAGGCGTCGCGGATGGCAGCCGAGGCCGAGGCACAGGCGTTCTCGTACCTGTTGGCCGGTATGCCAGCCAGGCCCAGGTAGTCGGCAGCGAAAGCCTGCAGATGCGCCTGCCCCTCCTCGAAATCGCCGAGGAAATTACCCATGAAGAGCGCCTGCACCCGTCCGGGTTTGATGCCTGATTCGTTGATAGCCTCCGCGCCGGCCTCGCCGAAAAGTTCGACCGCTGTCCTGGGCTGTTTACCTGAAAATTTAGTCATGCTGGCGCCGGCAATCACTACCTTTCGCATATAAAACCTCCTGATTTTGTTGTCCGGCCCGGCCGGGGAATTAGGCTATTGTAATGCTTCAGATAGGGCGGCTGCCATCTCCTCGATGGCCTGGTCTGCCTGCGGCAGCAGCCCGGTAAATGACACGAACCCGTGTATCATACCATTGTACCTGTGTGTCCTGCACGGTATGCCTGCGGACGAAAGCCTGGCCGCATAAGCTTCTCCCTCGCTCAGCAACGGGTCGAACTCGGCGGTTATAACCAGACCAGGGGGAAGCCCACTGACATCGGCTGCCAGCAGTGGGGAGATGTAAGGATTAAGCACATCAAGGGATTCATTTATATAGAGCAGGGTGACCCGTTCGATGATTTTCTTGGTCAGGTAGTAGCCTTTACCGTTCAGCCGGTGGGATTCTCTATCAAGGTTCGAAGCATCCAGTCCTGGGTAAGCCAGTGCCTGGAAGCGTATGTGTGGTCCGCCCCGGTCGCGGGTAAGCAGGCATGCTGTGGCGGCCAGGTTGCCGCCTGCGCTATCCCCTGCCACGGCCAGGCGGCCGGGATCGCCTCCCAAGGAGATGGCTTTTGAGTAGACCCAGCACAGAGCTGTATAAACGTCCTCCACGGCTGCCGGGAATTTGTTTTCCGGTGCCAGTCGGTAACCTACCGACACCACGATTGC
>JAPLHJ010000016.1 GCA_026389675.1 Chloroflexota bacterium
TCTCTGCCTCCGCAGAAGGAGATGCCGCCATTGCAGGAACAGGTGACGGTGGCAGCCAGGAATTATCCTTTCATGATGCTGATGTCCAGCTATTTCCTGCAGGCGCTGGCCATCGGTGTCATGATGGCCGGATTTGTCTATTACGTGAAATACGCCATGGCCCTGCCCGAGACGGCCATGAATGTTGTCTTCCCCATCTTTATGATCACCGGTGTGCTATTCATCCCGGTCTGGTTGGCCGTCGGCAAACG
Source organism: Chloroflexota bacterium (assembly GCA_026389675.1). GTDB lineage: Bacteria > Chloroflexota > Dehalococcoidia > GIF9 > UBA5629 > CAIMUM01. The sequence continues at coordinate 252 of JAPLHJ010000016.1, forward strand.
TTTGGGCAAGATAAAGTCGTACTACATCGGCCTGGCCATTTTCACCGTGATGATGGCTTCACTATTCTTCACCAGCGCTGATATGCTGTGGCTCTTCTACGGGCAGATATTCCTGGCCGGTGTGGGCTTCTCCAGCTTCCAGCTTTTCCCATTCTCCATGCTGCCCGATACAGTGGAGTATGACCAGATGCAGTCGGGATTGCGCCGCGAGGGTATCTTTTCAGGCATGTGGTCGGCCGGGCAAAAGATCGCCTATTCCGTGGGTCCGCCCATCGTGGGCTTCGCTTTGGCCCTTTCCGGTTTCGTCCGGGAGGGCGTTCAGCCGGAGAGCATGGTTGTTGGTGTGCGCGTGATCTTCTGCCTCTTCCCTGCGGCTATGATACTGCTGAGCTTCATCCCCTTCCGCAGGTACCCGCTCACCGAGGAGGAGTTCGAAAGGGTCAAGGCCAAGATAGCAAAGCGAAGCAATTTATAAGTAATCGATTACCTGTGAAAGGTGGTTGATCACCGCGCAGTCATAATCGCCGCCCGCGCCGTCGCGGTTGATAAGTATGGGCTTGATGCCGGCGCTCCTGGCGCCTATCACGTCCAGGTCGTATTGGTCTCCCACGAAAAGCGCCTCCGCCGCTGCAATCCCCGCCCTTTTCAAGGCTAATTGGAAGATCTGTGGTTGTGGCTTATCGCAGCCTGCTTCGAAGGAGGTGATTTTGTGAGCGAAATAGCCCGTGAATCCTGCCTTATCAAGATAAGAATCAATCTGCTCGCCGATATTGGAGATGACGCCCATCTGCATTTTTTTACCTTTGAGCGCCCCGAGCGCCGGCAACGAGTCGTCATAGTTTTTGAATTTGAAGCCGACTGAAAAGGCCCCGGCCAAGATCTGCAGGGCCTGATCCGGGCTGACGGTATTATCGGCATCCCGGAGTATGCGCAGGCCGTAGCCGCGGTAGGCATCGAACTTGGAAGATTGTTCCCTGTCCTTGATGGTTGACCTGAAGTTCTCCGCGCGCCACCAGGCATCAGCCTCGGGCAGCGCCGCCGCTATAGCTTCGGGCGTTATGCGCACACCGAACTCCGCCGCCGTGTCTGCGTAATGCTTTTCACGCGGCGGGTCAAAATAGACCAGCGTATTGAAGAAATCGAAGAAAACAGCTTTTATCATGAATGGCCTGCCTTGACATACATTATATCACTTGCTTATTATGCTACAGATAAAATGAAGTTAACGGTGATAGATGCCCTGAGCCTGGGCGATGCCTGGTACCAATGCCTGCAGAAGGCGCTCTTCGAAGGGCGCGAATATAAGATCGAGCAGGGCAGCTTTGAAGGCGTGCGCCGTAAAGAGATAGAGCTTGTCGCCATCAATATCAGCAAGCCCGGCATACGGCCGCTCAGTCCTGACGTGCCGGCCGGGGTTCCCCTGCCTACCACCGACGAGGTCATTGAAGAATACATGTCCTACCTGATGACACCCGACAGGCAGGAGAATGAAGAGTACACCTACGGCGAATTCCTCTCACCGCAGATCGAGGAGATAATCAGGCGTTACAAGAAGGGCTTCGATACCAATCAGATGTGCATGTGTGTGGGCAGCAAGGACAGCATCTACCAGGCCGACCCGCCCTGCCTGCGTCTGGTGGATACGCGTGTACAGGACGGCGCCCTGCACTTCATCCTCTACTTTCGCAGCTGGGACCTGTGGGGTGGCATGCCCACCAACCTGGGCGGCCTGCAGTCCCTCAAGGAATATATGGCTGCCGAGATCGGGGTGCAGGACGGCGAAATTCACGCCTTCAGCAAAGGCCTGCACCTCTACGAGCACGCCTGGGACCTGGCGAAGATGGTGCTGCGTTTACCGTTGGAATAGAGTGTTCTCAGGCAGACACTATTTTTCTCCCGACCAGATCCTGAGAGTCCCGAATACTGTATCGATTGATTTGTGTTCTATTACGTTCTGGAATCCGGCCTGACGCAGTATACCCGGTATCTTGTCCTGATAATTATCCTCGGTAGTGTCGAACCCGTCGAGTATCCGCACCATAAAGAAGCCTATCTGAGTAAATACATTAGATGGCCGTCCCCAGTCGCAGACGATGTATCTGCCACCCTTTATAAGTATCCTTAAGGCCTCTTTGCTGGTATCTACCTTATTCTGGTAGTCGAGGTGATGGTAAAAGAGACCGGTATACACGGCGCCTGCTGATTCGTCTTTAAGGTCAATGTGATTTGAATATGAGCAAACGTATTCTATCGAGTCTAAATCCCGTGTTTTTTGCCGCGCTATTTCAAGTATGTTTTCATCCGCGTCAACGCCGATTATCCGAGCATCCGGGTGAGCCTTCTTGTACATGGTGATAAAGGTGCCCGTGCCGCAGGCGATATCGATCACTGGTCCTGGTTCATTTATATTTGCCAGCTTGATCATCTCGGATTTGAAATATTTCTCCCGGCAGGTAAGCGAAGTTACAGCGTCATAAAACCTGTTCAGAAAGCTATATCTGAGGGCGTGCTTTATTTTTGCCTTATCAGCCGTATGTTCGTTCACGGTTGACAATACCCCAAATTATTTTGCCTTCCCTGGTTCCAGCATCAGCACCTGCTGCAGTTGCTTTGCGTCCGTGTAGTGCGCGGGTATTTGCCCGCCTTTGGACCAGGTTTCCGCCAGGTCGCTGTAGAAGGGGCTGAGATACATGCCCGACTGGCCGGGCGGGCTCATGATAGTTATGGTATCTAAGTTGGACATATCTACCACTAACCTGATGGCGGCGCCGCTGAGCATATCGTAGGGATGCTCGCGGTCCCACCAGCCGGCGTGGATGGTGAAATCGTCGCCCGGGTAGGGGATTGGGCTCAGGTTGAGGAAGGGCAGAACGCCGCCCATGGGGTGCTTGATGGTCATAAGATGGACCTTGCCCCAGGCCCAGTTTTGCGGGTCGCTGCCCAGGCGCGCTGACAGTTCGGCCACGGCATCCTTCATGCTCTTGAGCACCATGTCGTCGCGGGTTTCTTTAACATCAGGAGTGGTGGTGTCATCCCAAAACTTGTTTTCGTTGTCGTCCATGTACCTGATCAGCCATTGCACGGGTATGTCAACATTGAGGTCCTTGAACAGCTCATCGACTATCTTTTTACCGAGCTTGTTTTCGCAGGTGTTGCTGACGAGGTGCGTCAAGAAGGAATTAAAGAGCGTCGCCTGCGGGCTGCCGGTGTCCATAGCATAGTTCCAGCCCTTAAGTGTAGCCGTGTATTTCGCCAGTTCGGCCTTGCCCTCGCAGTCCTTGAGGATCAGCGGAACCCAACGGTTGGCGACGTTGGAAACCACATCGTTTTGCATGCTGCGTATCTCGTCCACAGTGAATTTAGCCTTGCTGTTGGCCATCTGCTCGAAGCGGAAGGGGCGCTCGAAGAGGAAGTAGGCCGTACCGTAGTAATCGCCGGCCTCCGGCATCTGGTTGAAGGAACCAAGGTAGCCCCTGGCCGGGTTGAGCTCGTACGGCTGCTCTGCGAACGGCTTGTATCCGGTCCAGTCGTACTCTCCTTTCTCCCCGGGCCTGGGCAACGGGTTGTCCCCGGCCTTCCTGATGGGAAAGGTGGTTACGTATTCATATCCGATATTGCCGTCAACGTCGGCATAGCCGAGGTGTACGCTGGCGCCGTTCACCAGGCTGAGCGCCTTGCGGAATTCGTCGAAATTGGTAGCGCGGTTGAGCGCCAGCAGTCCCTCTACTGTACCGTCGTGACCCAGCAGCCCCGGCCACAACATGGCGCAGTCGGGCGGCATCTCTTTCATGATGTCAGAGATTATCGGCCCGTGACGCGATATCTTTACCTTGAAGTTCTCGTCCCTGACGCCGTCCTTATCCTTGACCTTCACCGTCTCGTCGATTACCTGGAAATCCTTATACCCGTCCTCGGTGAGATACTGGTCAGGGTTAGTGGGGTTCAGCTTTTCCGTGAAAAAATCAAGGTTGTCGGCGTTGCCTACAGTGATGCTCCAGGCGATGTGCCCGTTGAATCCCAGGGCGTGCACACCGGGCAGGCCGGCTATGGAGCCGCTGATGACGTCGTAGGCGCCACCTTTGAGGTGTACCAGGTAGAACAGCGAGGGTATGGCCGCCTCGAGGTCGGGGCTGCCGGTGAAGACCGGCTTGCCCGTGGTGGTGCGTGAGCCTGAGAATATCATCCAGTTGGAAGCGTTCATCCTCAGTGGTATGGGCGCTTCGATCTCGCTGAAGGAGCTTTCAGCCGTTGCCGCTGTTTCCGGTGCGGGAAGCTCGCACCGGGCTGAAGTCGGCCCCTGGTTGCCGGAAGAAGAGACATATGGCGCCCCCTCCGGTATGTAAGGCAGCAGGTCCTTGAGCATGTCCGGCCCCGCCTGCTTGTAAATCATATAAAGGATAGGCTTAATGGTGCGTGGGGCATTGAGGCGATAGGACATCAGCAATCCCGCGACCAGGCAGTCGGCCGGCTTCCAGGCCTGCGGCTTCGCGCCCAGGATGGTGTACTCGGCAGGCAGGAATTTCACGGTATCCAGGTACGTGTTGACTCCCCGGGTATACGAATCAACGGCCGCCTTGGTTGCCGGGGTGATATTGTTGTACTCAGACTCGGCGGCGCGGTAAAAGCCCAGCGTTTTAAAATATTTGTCGGTCTCGACCATGCTTTCGCCGAAGAGCGCAGACAGTTCAGCGCTCGCGGGCGGTAATAAAGCCCTGGGCAAAGAAAAGGTCGTCCTCATCCTGCGCGAAGATGTGCGGTATGCCGTGGTCGTCGGTCCTCACCTCGACCGGATTCTTTAAGCCCTCCATAGTTATAGTGCCTGAGTAAGATGGCTGGGGCAGCCGGAAGAAGACCTGGAAGGCGGCTACCGAAATGAGTACCAGTGCCAAAATCACGCTAAGCGTGATGGTAAGTACGCGGGCTTTCTTAGATTTCACGTTATGCCTCCGGATATGAAATTATTGTTGAATAGTGTAACAGATTTTTTCGGTGAATACGCAGACAGCGCAGGTTACAGCAGGTACATGTCCTCTGCTGCGCGCAGCAAACTGTCCCTGAAATCCGGATGTGCCAGCGCGATTATGCCCAGCGCACGGTCACGGGTGGACTTTCCCTTGAGGTTGACGGAGCCGTATTCAGTTACAAGGTAATGCGTATCCATGCGGGGGACGGTCACGGCCGTGCCGGATTTCAGTTGCGGCACGATACGGGAAACTGTCCCCTTGCGTGCAGTTGAGGTGAAGGCCTGTATGGATTTGCCTCCCCGGGAATTGTAAGCGCCGCGCACGAAGTCGAGTTGACCGCCCGTGCCGCTGAACTGGGAACCGGCCATGTGTTCAGCGTTGCATTGCCCGGTCAGGTCCACCTCAATCACGGTGTTGACGGCTATCATATTATCGTTGAGGGCAATGATCGCCGGGTCCTCGGTATACGAGGCGGGACGGCTCTCCATGCTGGGGTTGTTGTGTATGAAATCGTACATGCGCCGGGTGCCCTGTGCCACTATAAAAACATGCTTGCGCGGATGCAGGCTCTTCTTGCTGCCGTTTACCACGCCTTTTTCGATGAGGTCGACCATTACGGGAGTGAAAACGCCGCTGTGGATGCCCAGGTCCTTGTGGCCGAGAAGATGGCTGCCTATGGCATTGGGGATACCGCCGATGCCCAGCGCAATGGTCGCGCCGTCCGGGACCATCTCCGCAACACAGCGGCCGATGATATCGTCCTGCGGACCCGGGGCAGGAGCCTGTACCTCCAGCAGGGGAACATGGTTTTCCACGATAGCGTCCACCTCGGAGATGTGCAGCAGCGTGTCCCCCAGCACGCGCGGCATGTTCTCGTTGACCTCCACGATGAGCGTCCTGCAATTGCGGCAGGCCGCACCCGTATAGTCATTTACGGCGCCGAAGGTGAAATAGCCGTATTTATCCATGGGGGAGACCGTGGTCATCATGATGTCGATCTCCATGGTTTCCTGCATTAACCTGGATATCTGGTGGATATAGGTTGGCACGTAGTAGCTCAGACCGACCTTATGGCGGGACCTGTCGGCCTCGGTGGCAAACCACGAGTACGACTCTATGCAGTCCGAAAGATCGGGGGACAGCACGGTGCGGGACCCATGCTGCATGGGCAGGCTGGAATATATTTTAAGGCTTGATAGTTCTCCCCGTCTTACCCGTTCCGCCAGCGCTGTTAATAGCGCCGGTGGTTCCGCAACGCTGCCTCCGTGAACGATCATATCCCCGCTTTTGACACAGGCTACGGCGGCTTCCGGAGTTAATAGTCTGCGGCGGTATTCTCGGTTTACATTCATTGAAGCCTACTGGTTCCAGGTATTGCCGTCGTTCTTGCTGTGCGAGAAAGCGCTCTCGGTCCCGCTGGTGCCGGCGTAGGCCATGTTGCCGTCGGGCGACCAGCGGACCATGGCAGCGCGCGAACCGGTCGGGGCTTTCTGGCTGGGCTGCCAGGCCGGATAGTTGGAAACCGCGTTGGCGCTGAAATAGGTCTGTACCTGGTAACAACCTCCCCCGCCCTGGCACCTTGCGGCGCCCGCCAGTAGCTTGCCGCTCCTGACGCTGCCGTAGTAGGCGATGGAGGAGATAGCCTCGGGGGCGCCCATGCGGTAAACCTGGTAATCGGAGATGCGGTATATGTCCTGTCCCGTGATATTCTTGCTCCAGCTTGCGAAAACCTGACGGGCATAGGGGTTGGCCGGGCTGTAATCAGCCGGCAGCGCGATATCTGCGTAATTAAGCGGAGAACCCGCCTGTCCTATTTCCACCGGGTAACCTGTCGAAGAGTTCCACGTTGTAGTGCGGGAGCCCAGGTCGCGGGCGCCTATGTAAAGGTAGGTACGCGCAGCGCTTGAGGCCACCAGCAGCATGGCGCCGTCCGAGGCGAAGGATGGAGAGTGTTTCAGGGCAAAGACGTCCACGCCGCCTCCCTCTGAAAGCCAGCCACTCGCGCCTCTGCCGGCGTCAAACCATCCTCCCGAGAACCCGGTAAGCATGTTGATGAGCACGGTTCCGCCGCCTGTGCCGCTCCAGGTGCCGGCTGCTAATTCACGGCGGGGCGCGCCATAATCCGGCGACAGGCTGATGCACGTCACCGCCTGCCCGGCGCCCAGTATAGAGGAAACCCCTGTGCCGCTGAAGTTCGCCCCGGAATCGGCTGAGATATATATCTCGCGCCCGCCGTTGGTAACCACGGCTACAAACCGTGCGTCATCGGGAGCTATAGACAGGTCCGTCCAGGGGGCAGCGCCGCTTATGGCAGCGGAGATGTCCCGCCAGCCTGCTCCGGCCGAGTCGGAACGGTACAGCCGTGAGTTGGTGGAATCGAGGGCGTAGATGGTCAGGCCATCGCTGCCCACGGCAATCCTGCTGACGTCGCTGCCTATGAGCAGGAATCCTCCACCGCCCGGGACGACTGGCAGGTTCTGCGCAGCCTGCGGCGGAACCACCCCCGAAACAGTGAAAGCACTGAAAGGCGGGTTGGGTTCGATATTACCGCTTGAATCCTGCGCCTTTGCATAAAATATAAAGTTGCCGTTGGGCAGGCCCTGGAATGAACGGGACGTATCTTTCAAGAAGGGCGTGAAGTCGTTGTCGTAACCCTGCAGGAACGTTGCATAAGTGAAATTGGATGGGTCAACCGAAGAGAGTCCGCTGCCCCATTTGAAAGTTACCGCATTGTAGTTTATGGTACCCGACGGCCCTTCATAGATAATAGTGAAGAAGCGCGGGCTGCCGCCCGGGGATAAAACAGGTTGAGCGGGAGGTGGCGGAAGGCCGGGGGACGTACTGGGAGGAACGCTACAGCCGGGTAGGGCCGTGTATAAGACGCAGATAGGCAGCAACACCAGGGAAAAGATAATCGCGGTTACACGTGCCATCTGATTCTCAGCCTCACCTTAGCATTATACAATCTGCACACGGTAACGGCTAATATTATGCCTATGTAGCTATGCGGTATACGTGGTATAATTTACAATGTGGTATAATTTACAATCGTCTGTAAGCAACCAGGAGGTTAAAGTGCCAGAAACTAAGAAAGTTGACATGGAGAAAATAGTCTCGCTGTGTAAAAGGCGGGGCTTTGTATTCCAGAGCAGCGAGATTTACGGCGGGTTGGGGAGTTGCTGGGATTACGGTCCGCTGGGGGTGGAATTGAAGCGCAACATCAAGGACTACTGGTGGAAGAAGGTGGTGCAGGAACGTGACGACATGGTAGGTATCGATGCCAGCATCATGATGCACCCGCAGGTGTGGGTGGCCAGCGGCCATGTAGCGGGTTTTTCTGACCCGCTGGTGGAGTGCAAGGATTGCCGGCAAAGGTTCCGCTCCACCGACATCGACCTCAGCAAGTGCCCTAATTGCGGCGGCGTACTGTCTG
>JAPLHJ010000148.1 GCA_026389675.1 Chloroflexota bacterium
CAAGGGATACATAGGTCCCTCGGGTTTGCCAGTGTGCGGAAATTACTAAAATGGCCGAGGGTTTCGGTAGTTCGCCAGCCAGCGTTTTCAACGAACGCGTGTAGGCGTTATCTTGGACTATGTTCATGGGCGAACCATGACCTATAAATAAAACCGGCATTTTCATAACGGCGCCTCCTCGCACATATTATTTACCACCTTCCTGCCAATCCTATCTTCAATATAAATGTTAAGGCCAATATACGGAAATCACAAATTTGAATGTGGGGCACTATCGCGGCTCAGTCCTTGGAGCAAATCGTCATTAACTTCGGGACATAGCTTGCAAGCTTATCTGCCGATGCGGGATTTTCTCAGATATCCCGCATATTTGTTCAAAGCGGAGTAGGCACGGGAGGCCTGGGTGAAAGACGTGTAGCAGGCCGTGCCCGTCTCCTTCGTTAGCCGGGCTGCCGTCCCGGCGATTATATCAATATCGACAGGCAAAATGAGGGATACCAGTACCGGTTTACCGTAGCGGTCTTTCAGAACATTCATATCGCGGTAGTAGCGTTCAAACCTCTCTATCGCTCCATGCGCAAAGCCTTCAGTCATCGATTTGCTGCCCATCCTTTCCTCAATATACTTCCACATCGACTGCACCCCACCCACCACACCCAGGACCATCAGGCCATCCAGCACCGGGCTTTCCAACAGTGCCTGCACCATATCCTCAGCCTCACCCTTGACGCCGGCCACGGTGTCTACCGGATTGTTGTGCGACCAGATAGGCGGCAGTATCGCATCCAGCTTGTCCAGTGTGGCACGGTCCAGCTGGGGGACCTCCAGTCCCATCCTGGAACAAACGTCCGCCCCGATCACACCCCAGCCACCACCCGGCGCTATGATGCCGACTCTATTGCCCGCCGGCAATGGCTGGTTACTGAAGACACAGGCCATGTCCACCATTTCCTCGATGCTGTCCGCCCTAATGACGCCCGCCTGCCTCAGCAGGCTGGCGATTACCTCTTCGCTACCTGCCAGGGCCGCGGTGTGCGACCTGGCCGCCCTCGCCCCTGCCGCGGAGCTCCCGGCCTTCAACATGATCAGCGGCTTCTTCGCCGTCACCTTCTTGACCGCATCCGCAAAGCGGCGGCCGTCCCTGATACCCTCGACATAGGAAAGTACCACCGATACCCGGTCATCGCCAGCCAGGTATTCCAGATAGTCACCGATGCGCAATACCGCTTCGTTGCCCGCGCTGATCAGGTGGCTGATTCCTATGCCACGGTCGCACAGCTGGAGAGATATGATATCGGCCACGCTCCCGCTCTGTGCCACCACGGCTATCGAGCCCTTGAAAGGGTAAACTGGCATCATATGGCAATACAGGCTGCTGTGCGTGCTGATCATACCCACGCAATTCGGCCCGACCAGGGCCAGTCCCGCGCGGCGCGCCAGGCCTGCTATCTCGGCTTCATAGGCCGCCCCCTCCGCTCCCACCTCCGAAAACCCGGACGTGATAACGATAGCTGCACGCACGCCCTGGCGTACGCAGTCCGCAATGACTGATTTCACGCCGGCTGTCGGCACCGTGATCACGCACAGGTCCACCGCGCCCGGTATATCGCAGACGTTAGGGAACGACTCCAGGCCCAGCACTTCCTTCTCGCGAGGGTTGACCGGGTAGACCCTGCCCTTGAACCCCTTGTTAATGATGTTGAAGAGTACGCGGTGGCCGAACTTGTCCGGGCTGGCCGAGGCGCCGGCCACGGCAACGGATCCAGGATAAAGCAGGTATTTCAAATCAATTGATTGCATGAGTCATCGTCCTTGAAATCAACCACTTGATGTAAAACACCAAAAAATTTATACGGCATCCTTCTTTAATATGTATCCCCTGACAACTTTCAGCGCCGCCTCCACTGCTTCCGGCTCGATGTGCTTGCTTAAATCGTTGGGCGTGTGGTAGGCCCAGCCCTGGTCATAGTCCTTGAGATCGAAGCTCATGGCGCCCAGGTTGGTAGCTTCGATGCCGGCCTCCCCGAAGGCAGCCGCATCGGTGCTGCCGCCGCCGAACGACATGGCTGAAATTGTGGACGGGTATCCCAGGTCCTTGGCCACATCAACGCAGTCCTGTGCCAGCTGGTGCGACAATTTGACGGTGGAATTGAGATCCTTATCCAGGAAACTCAGCGCCTTCAGCTTATACAATGTGTCTAAGTTCAATACATAGGTTTTTGTATTCAGCAACTCCTCGCGGTGTTTCTTGATGAAGGCGCGGGCGCCGCGCAGGCCGGCCTCTTCAGCGTCGAAGGAGGCTATTATAAGGCGGGTGTGCTTCAGTGCGTTGCCACCGGTCTTCTTCATATTACCGAAAAGCCCGGCTATCTCAGCGATTACAGCCACAGCGATCATGTTATCGCCGGCGCCCGGCACAACCTGCCCGGTGGTGAAAAACGCCATGGGAAGCACCAGTAGTCCGCCGACCAGAAGCAGCATAGCTATCCATTGCGGCAACAAAATATTAAATACCAATAGCACTGTAGCCACCAGGGATACAAGAAACCCAAGAACCAAAAATAGTATGCCACTGTTAATAAGAAACGGGTAGTATTTCGGTACCTTATCCAGCAGATGGAAAACGTATGCAGCGTCATGATGGGCACTTACTACGATCTGCTGCTTAACCTCCCCCGAAGGCTCGATGCTGCCGTATACGTTGTAGGCCTGCCGTTTGGGGAAGAGCGGGTCGAGCAAATGCCAGTAGCGGACGAATTGCCCGTAGAAAACGAACAGGCCCAGCGCCATACCGGCAAAGGAGATCCAGGCCAGGGTGGGCGCAAGGAAAAGCAGTACCACGCAGGCGAAATAGAGCACCACCAGGCCGGGTATGTACTTCAGGAAACTCCACGGGTGGATATCGAACTGATCGACTTTGACCGTGCCCGCATCGCAGTACTTTTCGAACTCTTCCTTAACCCTCAGGCTGGCCTTGCGCACCGCCTCACTGCCCGCCACGCGGCCGGGGAAATTCTCCACCACCTCGTCGCAGAATGCAAAGGTATGCTTGACCTGCTGCTCAGATATGTTTGCTATCTCCGGCATATCATACCTCCTTCGCTCAGAAGCCCAGCCAGGTGGTTATCTTATCCACCGGTTCACGCGGGGTGATCATCTTGTTGACGGCGAAGCCTTCGTCCGGGTAGCCGATGGTGATGCCCGCGATCAGGCGCTTGGTCTCTGGTATGCCGGCATGCTTGCGCCAGACCTGATCGTACATGATACCCTGGTCGGCAATGCAGGTGCCCAGCCCGAAATCCAGTGCGGCCAAGCAAATGCTCTGGCACATGGCGCCGATGCCCAGCATATCCAGGTGGTACTGCATCTCCTTCTCGGCGCAGATAACGATCTGGCAGGGGGAATCGAAGAAGCGGAACCCGCGCAGCATCCATTTCTTGCGCGCCTCCTTGTCCTCGCGGCTGATGCCGATGATCTTGAATATCTCCATGGCCAGGTCGACCTGGCGCTGGCGGTAGATCCCCTCGTAGGGCTTGCGCAGCATATCGTTGGTGGGGAATGAGCCCTCGTTGAAGAGTTTGCTGCATTCCTCCCGTATCTCGTCCAGCACCTTTCCGCTGGCCACCACGAACTCCCAGGGCTGCGTGTTCATGCCCGACGGCGTGCGGACGGCCGCCTCCAGTATCTTGTGAATGACATCTTTGGGCACGGGGTCCTTCTTAAATCCGCGAATGCTTCTGCGGGAATTCAAAGCCTTTATAACGTCCAATGCATGCCTCCTTAAAATAAGTGGCCTGTATTCTACAATTATTGAGGGGGTAAATTCCAAACCGGGAAAAAGTTATTATGCGTTTTGATTTTGGGAATTTGAAGCCCGGAATTTTCTACCACCCCATCCCCGCCCTATGTTATTATGTCAGGCAATGAAGGTCATCGGCGTTGTGGGCGAGATAGGCTCGGGCAAGGACGAGGTGCTCAAGTACCTGCGCGACAGGTACGGCGTGCCCTACCTCTCCACCGGCGATATCGTGCGCAAGATGGCTGAGCGGGAGGGGGTGGAGGGCACGCGCGAGAACCTGGAGGCCATCTCGCGCCGCTGCTTCCAGGATATGGGGAAGGGCTGCTTCGTACGCATGGCCGGGGAGGAGATAATCCGCCAGGGCTGGAAGGTGGCAGGCATCAGCGGCGTGAGGACGCCGGACGATGTGGAACTGCTGCGCAAAACCTTCGGCAAGGACTTCATCCTGGTTCGCGTCGATATCGCGGACCCGCTGGTGCGCTTCGACCGCCTCCGAAAACGTAATGAAGAACGTGATCCGCTGACCTATGAAGCATTCCAGGCGCAGGACCGGGAAGAGGAGGAGACCTTCAATATCAGCAAAGCTGTTGCTATGGCGGACTGCACCGTGGATAACAGCGGCCCCCTGGAGGGCCTGCATTCCGAAATAGATGCGATGGTTGCCTCCGGCTGCCTGCCGGTCAAATAACTTCACATCCACTCTTATTTTTCCCCGCAAAAGCAATTTTTGATATGCTATATGAATTGTGCGCCCTCACTTGAAGAGCGAAAAATCTCACTGGAAGCAACTTATCAGCGTTGATTAATTAGAAGGTGATATTTTTATGAAAAAGCTAAGCACCCTGGTTGCTTTGATTATTTCGGCCACGCTTATATTGACATCCTGCAGCGACCCCACCACGGAGTATCTCAGGCAAGGCGACACCTACTACGACCAGGGCCAGTTCGTGGAGGCCATCGCAGAGTATACCAAGGCTATCGAGCACAATCCCAATATAGTGGCGGCCTACACCCACCGAGGTGCGGTCTATAACGCCCGGGCGGAATGGGACCTGGCCATCGCCGACCTCAGCAAGGCCATACAGCTCGACCCCAGCCGCGCCGATGACTACCAGAACCGCGCCTTCGCCTATTTAGCCAGGGAACAGTACGACCCCGCCATCGCCGACCTGAATAAGACGGTTTCGCTGGACCCGAATTCGACGCTGGCCTTCTCAAATCTGAGCTGGCTCTACGTGCACAAGGGTGAATGGGACAAGGCCATCGAGGCAGGCAGCAAGGCTATCGCGCTGAACCCCAACCTCTACGATGCTTATTACAACCGCGGCGCGGCCTATTACGCCAAAGGCGATATGAAGAACGCGCTGGCAGATATGGACGCCGCGCTGGCCATCAACACTAACCTTGCCCCGGCCTATAACTACCGCGGCAAGATATATATTTATACCGACAATATCACGGGCGCCGTGCAGGATTTTAGCAATGCGCTGGCCATCGATCCCGATATGGCCGAGGCTTACAAGCTGCGCGGCTTTCTCGAGATCGAACTCAAGCGCAGCGGCGAGGCGCTGGCGGACCTCAATAAGGCCATCGAACTGGACGATGCGGACGCCATGGCCTATTTCTACCGCGGCCACCTGTATAACTCCAACGAGGATTTCGATAAGGCACTGGACGACCTCAACCGTGCCCTGGCCTTAAACCCGCCGGCGGGTTCGGCTGCTAAAACGTTCGACCCCTTCCGCTACGACGCCGGCGGCATATACCTGGAGAAAGCGGTAGCTTTAAGGGGCAAGCAACAGCTCACCCTGGCCGTGGAAGCGGGCAGGAAGGCGGTGGAACTCGATCCCAACTACGCCCGCGCCTATGTTACACTTGGCGAGATGCTCATCGTGAACGGAGACCTGGAAGAGGCCCTCACCACCCTTGGCAAGGCCATCTCGCTGGATCCGAACCTGGCGGAAGCATACTATAACCGCGCCGTCGCCTACGAGGTAACCGCCATCACGTCCAAGAATTTCAACTACTATGACCTGGCGGCTGCCGACCTCAAAATGGTGCTCAAGGTTACGACGGAACCCAACATCGTCGCGGCGGCCAATGACGGGCTGCGCGCGATGCAGAGCCACGGGTATATACCGTAGGGTCGTACCTTCAGGTGCTCCCGAATCCACCATCGGGCGGGTTTGAAAACCCGCCCCTACAATCCGTACCCGATACCAGTATTCCGTAGGGGCGTACCTTCAGGTGCGCCCGAATCCACCATCGGGTGGGTTTGAAAACCCGCCCCTACAAAACATCCCTGAAAAAGCCCGCCACCCTGTCCGCCATTGCTCCCTCGTAATCTCCCCAGAAGTGGTCGGCGCCCTTTATTATCTGGCACTTTTTAGGCTCTGCTGCCTCCCTGCCATATCGCTCTACTTCGGAAACAGGCACCATATCGTCATTGCCGCCACCTATGATCAGCTTGGGCTTGCGGCAGCTCCTCAATAAAGCTGTCGGAGGACTCTCGAAATAGGGCGAAATCAGCGCCACCCCTTTTACCCTCTCGTCCGAGCAGGCCACCGGCAGGGCCATGCCGCCACCGAACGAATATCCCGCCAGTCCCAGCCTGCCTGTATCAACATTCTGCTGTCCCTGCAGCCAGTCGAGCGCAGCCGCGATATCCTGCTGCTCGGAGCCGCCGCTGTGCCTGCCCCCGCTTCTGCCCACACCGCGGAAGTTGAAGAGCAGCGCGGCTATACCCGATTTCACCAGCGCATCGGCGACTGCATAAGTGACGTTGTTGTGCATCGATCCGCCGTAGAGCGGGTGGGGATGGCATATAACAACCGCCGGGGCGGATTCCTTCACTTCGATGCCATAGTAAAGCCCCTCCAGCCTGATATCGCCGCAGGGGAAGGTGATGTGCTGCGGCTTCATTCCTTCTTGTCCATCCGCGCGCCCCACCAGGCCCTCAGACGTGCCAGCACGGTCTTCTCGAAGCCCTGCTCGGTGGGGAAATAGTATCGCCTGCCTTTCATGCCGTCCGGCAGGTTCTGTTGCTCAACGAAATGACCCTCGTATTCATGGGCGTATTTGTAACCTTTCCCGTACCCCAGGTTTTTCATCAGGCCGGTAGGGGCGTTGCGCAGGTGCAGGGGCACGGGGTCGTTGCGCGTCGTTTCCACGTCCTTCTGCACGCGCCCGTAGGCGGTGTACAGGGAATTGCTCTTGGGTGCGGTGGCCAGGTAAACCACGGCCTGCGCCAGCGCTAGGTTGCCCTCCGGCATGCCCACAAAGTGCACGGCCTGCTGTGCCGCCACACAGACCACCAGCGCCTGGGGATCGGCCATGCCTACATCTTAGGAGGCGAAGCGTATCAACCGGCGCACGATGTAGAGCGGGTCCTCGCCGGCCTCCAGCATACGCCCCAGCCAGTAGAGGGCGGCGTCGGGGTCGGAGCCGCGCAGCGTTTTGTGCAGGGCGGAGATGAGGTCGTAATGCTGCTCGCCGGCCTTGTCGTAGAGCAGCGCCCGCTTCTGCAGGGACTCCTCGATATCGTTCAAAGCGACCTGCCTGCCGCCGTCCACGCCCGGCCTGACGGCACGGGCCGCCATCTCAAGCGCGTTGAGCGCCACGCGCGCGTCACCGTTGGACATGGTGACCAGCATCTGCAGGGCATCCGGCGCCAGGTGAACTTTTAAATCCGCCAGCCCGTTTTCAGCGTCTGCCAGGGCGCGCTCAACGATTACCCGGACTTCTTCATCCTGGAGCGCGTTCAATGTATAGACGCGGCAGCGCGAGAGCAAGGCCGAGATGACCTCGAAGGAAGGGTTCTCGGTGGTGGCGCCGATGAAGGTAACCTCGCCGTTCTCGACGTAGGGCAGTATGGCGTCCTGCTGCCCCTTGTTGAAGCGGTGTATCTCATCGATGAAGAGGATGGTGCGCTGTGCGGTCAGCTTCCTGCGCTTGCGCGCCTCGTCGATAACGCGGCGCAGGTCGGCCACGCCGGCGGTGACCGCGCTCATCGGCACGAAATAGGAGCTCGACACGTTGGCAATGACCTGCGCCAGGGTGGTCTTGCCGCTGCCGGGTGGCCCCCACAATATAATTGATGGCAACTGGTCTGACTCAATGGCCTTGCGCAGCACCTTGCCCTCGCCGATGATATGCTGCTGTCCTACGTATTCGGCGAAATTGCGCGGACGCATGCGCGCCGCCAGGGGCATTGTGGAATTGTCGGCAGGCTGCTGCCTGTCCCCGGCTTCCTTATTCCCTCTCAGGTCGGGAGAGCCGAGGTCGAACAGGGTCATGGCTGCGGCGTCTCTTTTTGCCTGAGTTCTTCCACCGCTTTTGAAGCCCGTTCGTAGTAATCCTTGACCTTGTCTAAATAAGTTATGCGCGATGCAATAAGCGTCACGGAGGCGTGGTCCTTAACACCATAGAAATCGCCGCCCCTCACCTCACCATTATTGGTCAACTCGCGCATGCGGTTGCCCACCGACCGCGCCATGTTGATATTGGCATTCTTGCCGGGCACGCAGAGCAGGTACAACGCCTTGCGGGCATCCTCCATACGGCATTGAATGGAGAAGTGGGCGAGGGCTGAACTCATGGCCTCCATGGCTTTGACTGTCTCCTCACCCTTGCTCTCGAAATGGTCACCGCGCTTGAAGAGCGAAAGACCGTACGAGGATATCTGAGCCTTGCCGTACCCGATGGCGGTCCAGCCGTTGAGCGACTGCACGATGTCGCCGATGCCGATATTGCTGGTGCCCAGGAATTTCGGGTCGACCTTCTCGCTGGCGCGCAGCAGGTCGAAGAAAGGCGTCACTATCTCGCGGTTGAGAGCGTCATTGGAGGCCGCCGATTTGATGCTGGCTTCCGACATCACTTTCTCGTTGTCGAAAAGGAATATAGCATCGGCGGTTTTGTCGATGGATTTAAGGCACAGCGCGGTATTGTAAACATAGGCGGGCACGTTGCTCTCGGCAGTCAGCGGCAGTACGATCAGGGCATAGACAGGCTTATTCACATACCTTTCCTTGAACTTCCGCGCCAGTATGGATATGCCGCCGGAGCCCACGCAACCTGCGCTGCTGGCCACCAGCATGAAAGCGTCCGTCTCAAAGAATTCCCCGGCGCGCATGGTGGCTAAGCACCGGTCACCGTTGGCGCGCATCATCTCCGCCCCCGCCTCGGACTCCCTGCCCGGCCCGGCAGGCGCCGGCAACTGTATGGTGATCAGCTTATCTCCGACCTTGCGCAGCGCGTTCAATTGCGCCGGGTCGTCATTAATAGCGTAGGAGCGCACCAGCACATCAACGCCGGTCTCAGCCCTGGCGCGGTTCGCCAGCCGCACGAACTCCGCCGCGATATTGCTGCCGCAATCGCCTATCCCGATAACCACCAGCTTCATATCGTTTGCCTCCGGGCAGTCCCGCGCACGGGCAATCTTGCCAGCGGGCGGATCTCAGACAGAAAAGTCCAACGCATACCCTTGTTATATACCATAACAGATAGAGGATGTCATGGCAACCGCCTTTTACCTATAGCGCCTGACTTCGAAGCGGTACAGCTTGACAGGTTCCAAAGGCATGATGCCCGCCTTCTGGCGGCAGATGGAGATCTGCATGTCCACACTGTCGACGCCCTCCAGGTCCGGCAGCAGCAGGCCCCTGCGTTGGCCGGCTGCCACGATAACCCCATATTTTTTCGCATCAAGCTGTGTCCTGTCTTCCACCGGCTCGGGATGTGTCAGGATATCAACGCTGTAATCGAGGGTATCGAGCTCACCCGGCCTGACCGGGCTGAACCGCGGGTCACCGGTAGCCGATGATATGGCATTGCGGATTGTCTCCTCCGCTACGCTCGGCTGCGTGGGCTCGAAGGTGCCGATGCAGCCGCGCAATTGCCCGTGCTTCTTGAGTGAAACGAACACGCCGGCCCGCTCCTGCATCTCCGGCGATAGCTCACCCGGGCTGATCACTTCGTGCTTTTGCACATAACTTTCCACTGCCCTTCTGGCTAACTGCACCAGGGGATGCGCTTTCTTCTCCATATCTGCACCTCTTACCTGCTGATTATTATGCCGGCGTATCCCACCACGCTGGAGTAATCCCCCGAGCTGTCGCCGCTGGTCTGGTATTTGACCAGCTCGGTTTTTTTCGCCCCAAGTTCTTTCGCAGCAGTTATCAGACTGATGACCGGGGCATATCCACACATGCTGATATCGTGTTTGGCGATGCGCCTGACTAATTCGTCCGAGTCGAGGTTGAGGATGGCCTCGATGGCCAGCCGGTCCTTGGCTTTGGCCTTCTCATGCGGCTCGTAATGGGTCATGTCGCTGCTGGCCACAATGACAGCCTCTTCGCCGGTCTCCTTGAACCCCTTGACAATCGCCCTGCCTATCTCCTCATAAACATCGGGGTGCGCAGTTGACAGTACGATGGGGACTATCTTCACACCGGGTTTGAAATATTGCAGGAAGGGCACCTGCACCTCGAGGCAATGCTCGTAGCGGTGCGCCAGCGTATCTTCTTCCAGGCGCCCCGATGCTTTGAGTATCGCCCCGGCCAGTTCGCTGTTGATCCCCACCTCGCCCAGCGGCGTCCTCCACCTGCCCGACGTGGTGATGCTGAAAGGCTTGCCCGCCCCGCGGTGGTTGGGGCCGATCAGGACAAAGGTATCGGTGAACTTTATGCGAGAGAAGACCGCGCCGGCCACCGGCCCGGAGTAGATATAGCCGGCATGTGGTGATACCACCCCTACTGCATCTGTTTTGGCCTTCTCCCGCGAGGTCATGTATTCAATTGTCTCCTTCAGCTCCTCCGGCCAGGCCGGGTAGAATTGTCCCGCGACCGCAGCTTCCCTGATCATGGTTTCACCCCTGTTTTTATGGTATTCCTGATATTCAAGTCGGCGCCGCACCGGGTGCAGCTTGAACCCCTGACGCCGGTTACTTTTATATCATAACCCACCCGCTTGATAGCCATATTGCCGCATTTATAGCAGACGGTGTTCTCATATTTGTGCCCGGGCACGTTGCCTGTGTAAACGAAGCGCAACCCGGCTTCCCTGCCGATTTTATAGGCCCTCTCCAACGTGGCCACCGGTGTAGACGGGATATGCAGCAGCCCGCGATGCGGATGAAAGCGCGTTACATGCCAGGGCGTAAGTTCGCCCAGCTTTTCCTTTATCCACCTGGCGATGCCGGTTAATTGCTCATCATCGTCATTCAGAGAGGGGATGACGTTGGTCACTACCTCGATATGCATATCCCACCTGTCTTTGGCCCGCTCGGCCGTTTCTAATATGCCGCGCCAGTGCTTCACCTTCGCCAGTCCCATATACAATTTATCGGAGTAACCCTTAACGTCCACTCGCCAGGCATCAAGGTAAGGCCCGATAGTGTCCAGCGCCTCGGGCGTCATGTAGCCGTTGGTGACATATACCGTGTAAAGACCGCTTTGGTGCGCCTGCCTGGCAGAATCGAGCGTGTATTCGAACCAGATAGCCGGCTCGTTGTAGGTCCAGGCCAGCCCGGCGCAGCCGTTCTCTTCGGCCATCTTGACGGCCTCGCGCGGCGTTACCTCGCGCAGGGCATGCCGTGCAGAGGCAGGATCGTCGACGCAGGCTATCTCCCAGTTCTGGCAGTTAATGCAGTGGAAATTGCAGCCGACCGTGCCGAAGGATAGCACGGAACTGCCGGGGAAGAAATGGAAGAGCGGTTTTTTCTCGATGGGGTCGGCGGCTAACGAGGAGACCCTGGCATAATTGAGCAACTGCAGGGACCCTTTTTCGTTGCGCCTCACGCCGCATACGCCGGCCCTGCCCGGATTAATCCGGCAGCGCCACAGGCAAACGTTGCAGCGCACCCGCCTGTTATCCAGCCTGTCGTAAAGCAGGGCCTCCGCCATGGCCGTACTATCTCCTCACGTAGATTATAGCACGCTGATTTGCATTGACATCAAATTCATTCATCTGATACAATCTGACTCCGGGTCGGCATCTCTCCCTCACCTGATAATTTGCGATACACCCGGGCATACTTATCATATACGTAATTCCGTTTAGCATGCCTGGCTTCACGGTATGGCCGAAAATAAATATCATTCAAAGGAGGCTTAATGAAACTCACTATTAGTGTGATCAAGGCTG
>JAPLHJ010000012.1 GCA_026389675.1 Chloroflexota bacterium
AAGGCTCTTATCCTGGCAGCCGCCACCCTGGCAACGGCAGCCGCGGTATGTTTCTGCGGCGCCATCGGCTTCGTCGGCATTATCATCCCGCATGCTGTGAGACTCATACTTGGGCCGGATTACCGTTTGCTATTGCCGTTTTCAGCCCTTGCGGGCGCCGGCTTCCTTATCCTCGCCGATACGGCGGCCAGGACGCTGCTGGCGCCCACCGAGATACCCGTCGGGGTCATTACCGCTTTAATCGGGGCTCCCTTCTTCCTCTACCTGCTGCGACAAAAAAAGAGGGGAATATTCTGATGCCGGGTATTGCACTGGTAAATGCCAGTTTCAGATATGGCCGGCAATTGATACTGCGTGATATAAACCTTGAAACGTCCGCGGGTGAATTCTTGGGCATCATAGGCCCTAACGGCTGTGGCAAGAGCACTCTTCTCAAGGGTATGTCCGGATTGCTCCGGCCTCACCGGGGCTACGTTACTTTGAACGGAGTGAATATAGCGGAAAACAATCATGGTTACACCGCCCGCAATATTGCCCTGGTACCGCAGAATGTAGCGCTGCCGGCGCTGTTTACGGTAATGGATATTGTCCTGATGGGGCGCACCCCGCACCTGAAGCTGCTGCAGTACGAGGGCAAATTGGATATCAGCATAGCCATCGACGCGATGGAAGCAACGCGGACAGTACAGCTCGCGGATAAACGCATTGACGAACTCTCGGGAGGAGAGAAACAGCGCGTTCTCATTGCGCGCGCGCTGGCGCAACAGGCGGGCATCCTGCTATTAATCTCGCCTCACAATATTGCGACCGTATCATCATGCTCAAAGACGGGTATATCTGGAGGCAGGGACATCCGCGGGAGGTATTGGACGCGGCAGCGATTAGGGAAATCTATGGCGTGGATGTCTGTGTATATCCTCACCCGGTAAACAGCCTGCCAACCGCCCTGGTAACACCACGGGACATATCAGGGAGCAACTGAATCGATGATGACCGGACTTTACATCCTGCTGGGAGCACTGCTGCTGGACTTACTGGCAGGGGAAGCGCCAAACCGTTTTCACCCGGTTGCCTGGTTAGGTAAATTCATATCCTTGCAACTCAAATTAGTCCCGGCGGGCGGAAATGTACGCCAGTTCATCTACGGTATGGCGATTGTAATCCTGACCACGACGATGGTTACCGTCCCGCTGTATTTTCTTGCACAGTATTTACGGAGCTTGAATGCAATTGCTTACATCCTATTTTCAATATACCTGCTGAACAACAACATCTCCCTGCGTGGACTCTGGCAGGCAATGCAAAAGGTGAAAACAAGCCTGTCCGGCGGCGATCTGGTAAAGGCACGCTGGCATAGCAACGCATTAGTGAGCAGGAAGACCGAATATCTCTCACGGGGGCAGGTCATCTCCGCGGCCATCGAATCCTGCGCTGAGAACCTGTGCGACAGCTTCGTTGCCCCGCTTTTTTATTTTGCCGTCTTAGGCCTGCCCGGCGCTATAGCCTATCGCGTTGTGAACACGTTAGATGCCATGATAGGCTTTCATGGGAAATGGGAATATACCGGCAAATTCGCGGCACGGCTCGACGATGTCCTCAATTTTATACCTGCCCGCCTGAGCGGAGCATTCATCTTCCTGGCCTCGGCAATCTGCAGTGCAGATTTCGCGGATAGCTGGCGAGCCATGCTCGGCCAGCATGGTAAAACCGAAAGCCCGAACGCGGGATGGACGATGAGCGCTATGGCGGGCTCACTGGGTATCACGCTGGAGAAACCGGGAGCCTATTGCCTCAACGGCGGAGGCAGGGAACTGACCTTAACCGCAATAACCCGTTCTCAACAAATACTTGCTGCCGCCGCCGCAATATGGGTACTGATAGTTTCGGGCGTAGAGGTGCTGATTGGCATTACAGGTTAGACCGCATATCGCAAATATCCAGCCTGGCGCGCACGGTGGAATCAACTTCCCTCCGTTGGTGAGACTCGGCGTGACGAGTCCGCCGCCCACAAAAACGTCATTGCGAGGAGCGCAGCAACGAAGCAATCTATCCCGGCACTCTAAAGAAATACTGGATTTCAGCACCTGCTGTAATCCTTACGGCCCGCCCCGGTCAGTCCTGGGGGCCACGGCAAAGAAGGATATCGCGCTTTACCCCGACCCTGACTGCCGCGAATTCATCGACCTGCTTTCAGGCAAGATAGGCGCTCCCAAAGAGAACCTGATAGCCACCAGCGGCTCAACCGAATTGCTCAGGCTGGCAGCGCTTGCCTACACAGGACCCGGAGACACGGTTGTCATCCCCTCGCCAACCTACGGCGAATATGAGCTCGCCTGCAAAATCGCCAATGCCCGCACTGTAAAATACCAGATGAAGGAACGCGCAGGTTTCCAGCTCGCTGTCGAGGATTTCATTTCTTTCGCCCGGAAATACAGTCCTTCGGCCATCTTCCTCTGTAATCCCAATAATCCGACCGGCCAGTATCTCGGGTTCAGCGACATAACAAAAATTGTATCGTCGTTCCCCGATACACTGATGATCCTGGATGAAGCCTACGTATCTTTTAGCGAAGATGCCTGGGATTCTCTTAAATTGCTGCATCATCCCAACATCCTGATCGTGCGCTCCATGACCAAGGACTTCGCGCTGGCCGGTTTGAGGCTGGGCTACGGCATAGCTTGCAAAGAGATAATCAACACGCTTAAAAAGCTACGTCCTCCCTGGAACGTCAACTCCGCGGCGCAACGGGCGGGCATCGCTGCCCTTGGCAGCTACGGTTATATAAGAAAATGCAACACCCTGATACACAAATGCAAGAACTATCTTATATCACAATTAGAGTCGCTGGATTACTGGGTGATAGCCACAGACACAAACTTCTTCCTGGTACGCGTGGGCAACGCAACTGATTTTCAAAGCAGGCTGCTGGCCATGGGATTCCTGGTCCGTGACTGCTCATCCTTCGGCCTGCCCGGTTATATACGCCTTGCCCCGCGCAGGATGCAGGATTGCCGTAGTCTTATTGACGCTATACGATCTATGCGGAGCAGTGGCAAATGAAGTCACGGACGCTGATGATCCAGGGCACCGCCTCCTCGGCGGGCAAGAGCATCATGGTGGCAGCGCTATGCCGGATATTGAAGCAGGATGGCTACAGGGTGGCGCCCTTTAAATCTCAAAATATGGCCCTCAATTCCTTCGTTACTAAGGACGGCGGTGAGATAGGCAGGGCCCAGGCGGTGCAGGCAGCAGCCGCGGGCATCGAACCAACAGTCCACATGAACCCGGTCCTGCTGAAGCCGCAGGCCGATGCCACATCACAGGTTATCGTACTTGGCAAAGCGCAAAGCGTTGCGGATGCCCCGGATTATTACCGGGATAATCACAAATTGTGGCCGGTGATCGCGGACTCTCTTACTAAGCTGCGCAATCAATACGAGGTTGTTATCATAGAGGGCGCAGGCAGCCCGGCAGAGGTAAACCTGATGGATAGGGATATCGCCAATATGCGCATCGCTGAACTGGCAGGGGCCCAGGTTATCCTGGTTGGAGATATAGACCGCGGAGGCGTCTTCGCCTCGATAGTGGGCACCCTGCAACTGCTGCCCGGACGCCAGCGTAAAATGGTCAAGGGACTGGTAATCAACAAGTTCCGCGGTGATTTAGCCCTGCTGAAGCCCGGGCTTGATTTCCTGGAAAAACGCTGCCGCCGTCCGGTGCTGGGCGTCGTCCCCTATATCAGGGACCTCGCTGTTGCACAGGAGGACTCGGTGTATCTCGACGAAAGGAACTCTCAGGCGCGCCAGGGATTTCCCGACATCTGCATTATCCGCCTGCCGCATATAGCAAACTACGATGACTTCGACCCGCTGGAAACTTTCTGCAATGTACGTTATACAGCCTCCGTTGAGAAGCTCGGCGACCCCGACCTGATAATCCTGCCGGGCACCAAGAGCACTATCGCCGACCTGCTGTTTCTTCAGCGGAGCGGGCTGTCGTCAAAAATAATTGAAATGGCCGGGGCCGGCACCCCGGTCTTCGGCATGTGCGGCGGGTACCAGATGCTGGGACAGAAAATCTACGACCCGGTCAACGCCGAATCTGAGATACCGGAAGCAGATGGACTCGGTTTATTAGATATGGAAACGGTCTTTGGCCCTGATAAAATCACCGCGCAGGTAAAGGGCACGGTTGCTGCCGGTAGCGGGCTGTTAGCGGGAATGAAAGGTGAGGATATCACAGGATATGAGATACATATGGGGAGATGCTCTAAAGAGCCTACTCACAGCGTATTCACGATAACGTCAGCCGATAATACTTCAGCCGGCTACCGGGACGGGGGCATAAATCAAGCGGGCACAATATTCGGCAGCTACATACACGGTCTTTTCAGCAATATCGAGTTCACCCGGAGTATGATTAATAACCTCTGCTCCCTGCGTAACCTGCGTCCGGCAGAGTATGCCACATTAGACAGGGAAAAATCTTATGATAATATAGCGTCGGTGTTCCGGCAAAGCCTGGACATGGCCAGGATATATAAAATCATCTTTGGAGGCTCGCATGGCAGAAGGACAGTTTGACGGTTTGATACAGGTTTACACCGGCGACGGCAAGGGCAAGACAACCGCCGCACTGGGACAGGCCATCAGGGCCTATGGCCAGGGACTGAAGGTCATCCTCATCCAGTTCCTGAAAAGCCAGGCAGGCGGAGAACATATCTTCGCCGATAAGTTCAAGCTTTTCGAGATAATCCGGTTCGGAAAAGGCGACCTCTTCCAAAAGTCAGAGCAGGAACTGCTGCAGGAAACGCGGGAAGCCTACGAATTCGCAAAGAAGGCCTTAGTCAGCGGCAAGTATGATTTAGTCGTACTGGATGAGATATTCATCGCTCACTGGAGGGGCTTTTTAAGCCTGCAGCAGATACTGGACCTGATGCAGATGAAGCCCGGCACCGTTGAACTTATCATGACCGGGCGCAAGGCGCCCCAGGAGGTGGTGAAACGCGCGGACCTGGTAACCGAGATGCTGGTGATCAAGCACCCCTTTGTAGAGGGAGTTCAGCAGCGCAGGGGCATCGAGTATTGATCCCATGTTTATCGCAATGAATACATTAGATAAAATCATTGAACGGATAAAACCGCTGGACAGCACAGCCATGGAGCAGGCTGTGCAGCGGCAGGACCGGCTGACCAAGCCGCGCGGCAGCCTGGGCGCGCTGGAAGGGCTCTCCATCCGGATCGCCGGCATAACCGCCGAACCCGTTCCCCGCCTAAAACACAAGGCGATCCTGACCATGGCCGCCGACCATGGCGTCACGGCCCAGGGGGTAAGCCTTTACCCGGCGGAGGTAACACGCCAGATGGTGCTCAATTTCTTAGCGGGCGGCGCGGCTATCAATGTGCTGTCCCGCATGATCGGCGCCCGTGTAATCATCGTGGATATGGGCGTCCGCGGCGGGCTTCCCGCCATTGATGGAATCACCTGCAAAATGATCGATTTTGGCACCAAAGACATGTCCACCGGACCGGCCATGACCCGCGAGCAGGCCATGGATTGCCTGGTGGCGGGGACAGAGATAGTTGAACAGGAGATAAAGGCCGGGCTGGATATATTAGGCACCGGCGATATGGGCATCGGGAATACCACTTCGGCCAGCGCTATTACCGCTGTTGTCACCGGGCAAATGGTATCCGAGATAACGGGTAGGGGCACGGGTATCGATGACGCTCAGCTTGCGCACAAAATCAGGATAATCGAGCAGTCGCTGACCGTTAACAAACCTGATCCCGCCGATGCTATGGATGTTCTGGCCAAGGTAGGAGGATTTGAGATAGGAGGCCTGGCCGGGGCCATGCTTGCTGCCGCAGCCAACCACATACCGGATATGATAGCCTCCCACCTGTCCGCCGAAAAGGGACACGCCGCCTGCCTCAGGCACCTGGGACTGGAACCCTTACTAAACCTCAACCTGAGATTGGGCGAAGGCACAGGGGCGGCGCTGGGCATTTTCCTGGCCGAGTCTTCGGTCAACCTGCTGCGCGAGATGTCCACTTTTTCAGAGGCGGGCGTTTCTGATATACAATAAGGGGTACAATCAGATGAGCTTCTTTGCCGCCTTAAGATTTCTGACTATAATTCCTGGCCCTGGTCACATGGAGTCCGGGCTGTCCCGGCCTACCCGCGTGGCCGTATCCGCCGATGCCCCTGTTGCTGTAGACA
>JAPLHJ010000190.1 GCA_026389675.1 Chloroflexota bacterium
TGGCGGCAAGTTCCTCCATGGCTATAAAAAGTTCGGTTGCGCCACCACCCGAGCCGCCGTATTCTTCCGGTATAACAATACCCGGAAACCCGGCGGAGCTAATGGCTTTCCAGAATTCATTGCCGAATTCGCCATTCTGATCTTTTTTTCGCCAGTATTCCGGGCCGAATTCGGCTCCGATTTCCTTAGCCGAGTTAGCGATCATTCGCTGGTGTTCAGTAAGTTCGAAGTCCATTATTGCTCAGTCTCCCGCCGATTATTTGCCTATCAACATGCCCGTGGGATCGATATCCTTGCGCAGAATTTCAAGATCGCGGTCAGTTGGTTCAAGGCTTACCGCGCATTTGTCAGGGATAAGGATATCAAAGCTCGAATTGTCACGGACCTCTTCTATGGTGACGCCCGGGTGCAAAGATATCAGCTTCATTCCGCTGGTCTTTTCATCGAATCCGTAGACAGCCAGTTGCGTTATTACCCTGTACGGGCCTGTCTTGCTGGGCAAACCTGCTTTTTCCCTTGCACCGGGTCCGCTCAGGTAGCCCGGTGTTGTGAGAAAATCGACCTTGTTGACGA
The DNA here is from genome assembly GCA_026389675.1 of Chloroflexota bacterium. Classification (GTDB taxonomy): domain Bacteria; phylum Chloroflexota; class Dehalococcoidia; order GIF9; family UBA5629; genus CAIMUM01. Next base: position 574 of record JAPLHJ010000190.1, read on the forward strand.
ATGTGCGCTTGGATTGCCCGCCGACGATGATTATGGTCTTGTGGGCAAAGGATGCGATATCGTTGGCGCCGCCGCTACCCGGCAGCCGGGCTTTTGGCAGGTCATGGTCACCGATACAGGTGGTATTTATATTCCCGTACTTGTCTACCTGCGCCCCGCCCAGGAAGCCATAATCGATAAAGCCCGCCTGGCAGGATGACATCACGTCGTGCATACTGGTGGCGGCTATGCCCCGGTAGCAGGTTAAAGCCTGCCCCACCGATATTGGCAGTTCCGGCAATATGGGCCCGACACCCCCGGCTTCAAATATGATAAGAAGGTTAGGAGCGTGAGTCTTTTGTGCCAGCATGCCGGCTATCATGGGAAGGCCCGTGCCGACAAAGACAGACTTGCCGTCTTCCAGCAGGTTTGAGCCGGTGTATGCCAGGAATTCACGCATGTTATATCTGGCGGTTTGGTTGTTGGCCATCTATCATTCATTCTCCCTTATAATCTGGACCAGCGTCGACTACTATTACTTGCGCCAGGGCGTCACCAGGGGCACCCTCATGGCTTCACGTTTCTGAAGGAATGCAATTTTTTTCAGCCCGCCACAAATCTCCAGGTATTCGTCGAAATCTTTTACCCCGAAAATATATTTGTCCGAATACTGGCGGACACCCTCATCGGTCTTGGATAGCGATAGCCATTCAGCTATATGTTCCTCATCGAAAAAGTACTTGCCGTGCATCTCGCAGGGGTGTGATCCATAAGGCTGCTCGATAACGGCGTCCACCACGTAAAACGGTATGTTCGTGCGCCAGGGCTCCCGGCGTATTATCTCGTTGTCAACGATTTCCTCGGTGGTTATGATGAGCTTGCGGGCACAGCGCGCCAGTTCAAAGTCCTCAACCATGATCCCATCGATCTGGCAGTTGCCGTAGATATCGCAGCGGTGTACGTGGATAAATGCGACGTCAGGATATGCCGCCGGGATCAGGTTGATAGGTTTACCGCTGAAAGGGTCGGTTACCACCTTGCATGAGCTGTATTTGCCGGTATCGGTGCCCAGCAGGTTGCGGCTGGGGATAAAGGGGAGGCCCATCATCCCCGCCAGGAACCTCCATTGATAACCGGCATTGCTGATTTCCCCGATTACCTTGCACTTGCCGGACTCCACCATACGCCGGCCGGCGGGAGAGAGTCCTCTTACCTCGTGCCCGAAGCTGTAAGCGACCTCGACCTTGTCCACGCATCCGTTTCCAACCAATAAATCCAGGTCATGCACCGCCGTCTTTCCGGCCATGGTAAGGTTGCGCTTATGCTGGCGTATGATTTCATAGATGATATTCATGGAAACACGGATGTGGCCAAAGCCGCCGCTGGCGATAAAGTCACCGTTTTTAACAAAGCTTGCCACGGCCTCGCTGGCCGTCATGGTTTTATCCTTCAGTGCGCGGGACTTATTGTGCAGGACGAACTCACGGTTCTCATCCGGGTCGTGCCAGCCGACCAGTTCGCCCAGGCCTTCATGTAAAACTTCCATCTGACTCTCCTTCGTTACTTTGAGATATACGCCAACCAAAGCAGGCACAAGCAGTACTTCTGCCACCTGCCAGGATACAAATTACCTGTATAAATAAAGTGATGTTAAGGTTATTTCTTAGTTATGCCGAGGATCTTCCGTGCTTCGGCAGGAGTTGCCGGTTCCCTTCCCAGGGATGAGGCAATCTTAACTGCCACTTCAACCTGCTCGTAGCTACCCTTGGCTAAATCGCCATTGGGCAACCTGGTGTTATCTTCAAGCCCGACCCTCATGTGGCCTCCCATCAAACAGGACTGCATGATGGCAGGGAACTGCTCCGTGCCGACAGCGCAGGTGGTAAAGTTAGAACCGGCCGGAAGGGCATTGACCATTGCGACAAACACCTCCGGTCTGAATTTCTGGCCTCCTGCCACGCCCCAGACAAAGTTGAAGTTGTAGGGCTTGCGGAATATGTCCTGCTTGGCTATCAGCAGCCAGTTATCCAGGCCGCCCCTCCATGATTTTACCGAAATCCTGGAGCATGCCGAACGAGTTGACGAAGACGTTGTCTATCAGTATCTGCCCGGTTTTTCGGTCCAATACACTGAAATTCATAGTATTGGTGTTGAGCGAAGCGCTCTCCGGCTTGATGGCCTGGATCGATCTTATCCTTGATTCCATGTTGAGCTTGATCAGGTTATTTATCAGATTTACACAATCAGACTCGGGAAACGGCCCGACCTGGCAGGGGAAACCCACCGAGGACGTGACCTGAATGATCAGGTCGGGTACGCGTTGTTTGATCGCATCGTAAGTTGCTTTTACCTTGTCTACCTCAGATGTATGATACCCTCCCATTTTCTCGTCGCGGCCGTGGATGTGTACCATGCTGGCGCCTGCCTTGTAGGCTTTCTCGGCCTCATCGGCATATTCCTTTGGTGTATACGGGGTTGCAGGGTTATTATTCTTGAATGTCGCGGACCCTGCCAGTGCTGCCGTGATAATTACTTTGTCTTCCATACAAACCTCCTCAAATATTGTTATTGCCTTTATGCAGGCTGGAAATACTCGATATCCAGGATATTAGCGTCACGTTTTGCCTTGAAAACCGGTTCCAGTTTCATGCCGGGCTTAATATCCTTAAAATCAACTCCGCCGATGAAATGCGTCATCGATGTATCAGCGCCGTCCAGCTTAATCACACCGATTGCATAAGGCGGTTTCAGCGCCTGTACCGATGACTCGTAGTGTACGATGGTGAATGTTTCAAGCTTGCCCTTTCCGCTTAACTCAATAAGCTCTTCCACCTTGCTGAAGCATTTCGGACACACGGACCTGGGCGGAACGTTAACCATGCCGCATTTGGGGCACTTTGCGCCGCAGATAACCTTGCTGTCCCTGATCTTGATGAAGAACTTGCTGGCCATGGAACCCACGGAGTATTTGTAGGGCATGATTACGAAGCCTTCAAAAATGACGGGTTCTTTTTTTACTGCTTCCATAGTTATTTCCTTCCTATCTCTTCTTTAAATTACTCGGTAATGGTCCTGAAGTGGACTATGTCGAAGATATTGCCCTTGCGCTCCGCCTTGGGCTTGATTACCGCTTCGACCCGCATGAAAATTTTGATCTTTTCCTCATCCGTCTCCTCGAGCTGGTGCTGCAGTATGACGGTTGCGCCGTCCAGCAGTATGATGCCCACCGCGAAGGGGATTTTCAGCATCTCACCCGTTGTCGGCAGCAGGAATGATTGCTCCGCCATGAAATAGGTCACCAATGTGCCTTTAGGCCCGACCGGGATCCACTTCGACCTGTCGGTGCATCGCGTATGGTCCCTGGTGCAGACGTCTTTCGGCAGGCAAAAAGCCCGGCCGCAGGTAGGACACTGGTTGGCATAGATAATACCGTTTTCTTTTAGCTCCCTGAAAAACTCGCCCCAGACCTCTCCTGTCCTCCACTTGTAGGGGATCTTCATCATCTTATTGATGTAAATTAACTCTTCCTGTTCTTTTTGTTTCATATCTATATTCCCTCCAGTTAATCCATGGTTTTGCTCAAAAGCAGCAGGTCGGACCAGTATGATCCGCCGAAGCCGCTGGCCAGGGCCTGTTTCACGTCCCTGGTCACCTGGTGCTCACCCGCATCTCCCCTGAGCTGCAGGGCCGCCTCGGCTACCCTCAGTATGGCCGAGTCGCCAATGGAGTTGGTGCAGAGCACACCACCGGACGGACTGACCGGGTATTCTCCTTCCAGTTTGAGTGCCCCTTTCTCAATCAGCTTCCATCCTTCGTTTGGTTCACAGACCAGGAAGTCCTCCAGCCACATGGGGATAGCGAAGGCGAAGGGATCGTACATCTCGAAGACCTGGGTCTCCTGCATAGGTTTGGTGATATGATTGCGTTTGAACAGCTTGGCGCCGGCCTCCATGTGAGAGGTCCATCGTTTTTCACCTATTCCGAACTGCGCGCCGCCGTATTCTACATGCACCGTTACGTGGTCCTTCATCCAGACCGGCTTCTTGCAGATCTTCTTGGCCTTGCTCTCGCTGGCAAGTACCATTGCGGTGGCGCCCAGGCTGGTGGGGCAGCACATCAGCAGGTTCAACGGGTACATCACCATCCTGGCTTTCATAACATCCTCAACGGTATATATCTCACGCATATGCGCCATGGGATTCCTGTGCGCGGCCTGGGATGCGTTGGCACGCACCATGGCGGCATGCTCCAGTTTGCATCCGCTCCTCTGCATGTAGGCAACCGAGACCGTTGCCAGGCCTCCTATGGCGCCCACCAGGAAATGCCGGTCTACCGCGGGGTCGGTGATGGTGGAGATAGCCGGCGTCACCAGTCCCTCATCGTGCTTTTCCCAGCCGATCACCATCACAATGTCGTACAGGCCTGAGGCGATATGATACCAACCCTGTATTGCTGTCATGGTCCCGACTGTGCCGCCTGTGTTCATCTTGAAGCCCGGCCTGCCGGCTGCCCCGCTGTAAAGGTTCAGCATGGCATCGTTAAGGTGGTGTCCCTCGAACAGTGCCTTGGTGACGGCGTCGTAAATCAGCTCACCGTCATTAACATAGGGTCTTCGGCCGCTGTGCGTTGTCTGGCCGATTCCAACAATTGCAACCCTGTTTGCCATTTTATTTACC
>JAPLHJ010000203.1 GCA_026389675.1 Chloroflexota bacterium
AAAAAGCGTCTATCGGATGTGCTGGAAAAGTACCCTAAGATCGGAGAACAACCGAAAACCGCTATCGGGGGTATACAGATATACCCCACGCCCCGCGTGGCCCAGGCACTACAGGCCGCCGTCGGCGAGGCCGGCGTGGGCAAGACCGCAGTTGCCGAGGGCCTGGCGCTAAAAATCGTGGCGGGCGACGTGCCCGATTCTCTCAAGGGGCGTAAGGTTATCGCTCTGGATATGGGTGCGCTGGTGGCCGGCAGCAAATTCCGCGGCGAGTTCGAGGAAAGGCTCAAGGCCGTGATGGACGAGGTCCGCCAGGCCAGAGGCGACGTTATCCTCTTCATTGACGAGATGCATACGGTAGTGGGCGCCGGTGCGGCTGAAGGGGCCATCGATGCCAGTAATATGCTCAAGCCGGCGCTGGCCAGGGGAGAGTTGCAGTGTGTCGGCGCAACTACGCTCGACGAGTACCGCAAGCATATCGAGCCCGACAAGGCGCTGGAGCGCAGGCTGCAGACTATTTTCGTCGGTGAGCCCAGCGTGGAGGGTACCATCCAGATGCTCAAGGGTCTCAGGCCGAGATACCAGGCGCACCACAAAGTCAATATAACTGATGCCGCCATCGAGGCCGCGGTCAAGCTTAGCAAGCGCTATATCACCGAGCGCTTCCTGCCGGATAAGGCCATCGACCTTATCGATGAGGCGGCCAGCAAGCTGCGCATCGATATCGAGAGTCTGCCGCCCGAGATAAAGCAAATGGAACAGAAGATACAGCAGCTTACCGAGGAGGAGGTGGCGGCCTCACAGCGCTCCGAGTATGAGAAGGCGGCAGAGATAAAGAGCGAGAGGCTGCGCAAAGAAGAGGAATGCAAGACAGCCAGGGACAAATGGTTACAGGAGAAAAAGATCGACAACGAGGTCGACGAGGAGACCATCGCCGAACTGGTGGCTAAGCAGACCGGCATACCCGTTTCCAGTATGAAGGAGAACGAGTCCGAGAAGCTCATTCACATGGAGGATCGCCTGCATGAGCGCATCGTCGATCAGCAGGAGGCCATAGCCGCCATCTCCGAGGCCGTCAGGCGCGGCCGCGCCGGGCTCAAGGACCCCAGGCGCCCCATCGGCAGCTTCATCTTCCTCGGTCCCACCGGCGTGGGCAAGACCGAGCTGGCCAAGGCGCTGGCGCAGTTCCTTTTTGACGATGAAGACGCCATGATCCGCATCGATATGTCGGAATACATGGAGAAACACACGGTTTCCAGGCTCATCGGAGCTCCCCCTGGCTATATTGGGTATGACGAAGCCGGCCAGCTTACCGAAGCAGTGCGCAGGCGTCCCTTCAGGGTGGTGCTTTTCGATGAAATAGAGAAGGCGCACCCGGACGTGTTTAACGTGCTGCTGCAGATACTCGAGGACGGCAGGCTGACCGACAGCCATGGCCGCATGGTCAACTTCAAGGAGACCGTTATCATTATGACCTCAAATCTTGGCATGCAGGAGTTCCGCAAGCAGGCCAGGCGTGTGATAGGCTTCAATGTCCCGCAGGACAAGAAGGATAAAGAGGAGCGGGACGAGTGGGAGAAGCTCAAGGTCGTAATTGAAGCCGACCTCAAGAAGACCTTCCGCCCCGAGTTCCTCAACAGGAT
>JAPLHJ010000180.1 GCA_026389675.1 Chloroflexota bacterium
CATTGAGCACAGCCTGACGGCGGGTGAACTGAGGTATTCGATCGTGGGCATAGGCATAAACGTCAATTTCGATACCGGCAGCTATCCCGAAATAGCGGATATAGCCACCTCGCTCTCTGCGCAGCTTGGGCACGAGTTGTCCATCGCTGAAGTGGCGCTGAGCCTTTATACGGAACTTGAAGCTATCTACACCCGTACCGGCGAACCGGCCCGCATAATCGATGCATGGTCTCTTAATATGGTTACCATCGGCCGGAAGGTCAGCGCGGATTTCCACGGCGGCAGGATCAACGGCACTGCGGAAGGGGTTAACCTGCAGGGCAACTTACTAGTCCGGCTCAGCGATGGGTCGATTAAAGAGATAGTAGCCGGTGACGTTACTATCAGGAATAGAAATGGCGGGGCTTGAAGCCCCGCCATTTGTTTATCGATATTGAATACGCTTTATGTCAGCTTTTTCTGATCTGATCCCGGTTTATTCATCAGGGGCCCTATCAGGTCGATAGGCAGTGGGAAAACCACCGTATTGGTACGTTCCGACGATATGGCCACCAGCGTCTGCAGGTAGCGCAACTGCATGGCCGCCGGCTGACTGGAGATGATCTTGGCGGCCTCGGCCAGCTTCTCAGCCGCCTGCGCCTCGCCCTCGGCGGCGATGATCTTGGCCCGCCTGCCCCTCTCAGCCTCCGCCTGCGCAGCCATGATTTTCTGCATATTGTCGGGCAACTGTACGTCGCGCACCTCCACCAGGCTTACCTTGATGCCCCAGGGTTCAGTGCTCTCATCAATGATGGCCTGCAGCTTCTCGTTGATCTTATCCCGGTGCGCCAGCAGGTCCTCAAGCTCAGATTGTCCCACCACATTACGCAGCGTGGTCTGACAGAGCAGTGACGTGGCCCTGATATACTGCTCAACGTTGAGAATCGCAGATTCCGGCTTGATCACGCGGAAATACACCACGGCGTCCACTTTGACAGTCACGGTGTCCATGGTGATGCATTCCTGCTGCGGCACATCCATGGTTACCACGCGCAGCTCGACTTTAACCATGCGCTCGATAAAGGGTATGAGCAGGATAAGCCCCGGCCCCCTTACGCCGACATATCTGCCCAGCCGGAAGACTACGCCCCTCTCATACTCGTTAACCACCCTGACGGATGCCGCCAGCAGAATAAACACGAATATGGCCAGTATAATAATAGGTACGATTGACCCCATGTTTACCTCCTCATTTTTTTCTTGTTACGTATAATTTCAGGTTATCTATTTTCTTTACTACCACTTCTTCGCCTGCTGGCGCGCTGCCCTCATCCAATATAGCTTTCCAGAGCTCACCCTCAACCAGCACCATGCCCTGCGGTTCAAGCGCTACCTTCACCAGGGCGGTCTGGCCTATAATGCCCTCCTTCCCGGTGATCACCCTGCGCCTCTGTCCGCGCACCGTCGCCCAGACCAAAAGTCCAATAAATATAGCGAAAAATATTGCTACATATACAATCAAGCTTTTATCAAACTCCATGGAGGCATCACTCCCGGTGAAAAGAATAAATGAACCGATTACTAATGCTACAATCCCACCTGCCGTAAGTATACCATAAGCAGGTACAAAAATCTCAGTTACGAATAGTCCCAGTGCCAGCATAATCAGCAACAACCCCGCCCAGTAGGCATTCAGCACTCCCAGGGAATAGAATGCCAGGAAGAGGCACAGTCCGCCTATCACGCCCGGGAAGATCAGCCCGGGGTTGGATATCTCGGTTATCAGCCCGATGGAAGCCAGGGTAAGCAAAATGTAGGCGATATTGGGATGGCTGATCATATGCAGGAATTTCTCAAGGGCGGTCATTTCGCTTACCACTATAACGGCGCCCTCCGTATTGAGCGTAACCTCTTTGCCGTCCGCCAGCACAACCTTCCTGCCGTTAAGCTGCCTGAGCAGGCTGCCCAGGTCGTCCGCGGTAAAATCGACCAGCCTGCTTTCCACCGCCTGGGACGCAGTGAACGATTTGCTCTCACGCACGGCGGCCTCCACCTCGGCGGGGTCGCGCCCGCGCTTCTCGGCGATGCTGGATATCCAGGCCGCGGAATACTCCGTGGCCTTTTTCTGAGCCGTTTCAGTCATCTCCTCCCCCACGCTCACGGGATGCGCTGCGCCGATGCTGGTGGCCGGAGCCATGGCCGCGATATGCGCCGAAACCGTGATAAAGGTCCCGGCCGAGGCCGCCCAGGCGCCCTGGGGAGAAACGTAGACTATTATAGGGACCCTGGCATTCATAATGCGCCTGACGATAGTTTCCGTGGTATCCAGTAGCCCGCCCGGCGTATCCAATGTGATAATACAGGCCATGTCACCGTTATCCTCGGCCTCGCTGATGCCCCGGCTGATATAATCGGCAACCACCGGCACGATAGTGCCTTTCACCTCGAGCACGCGTACCTGACGGCTTTGCCCCTATATAAATAAACCTTATAATTTTTCTTAACATCGTACTCTATTGTATAACGGAAGACGTCACAGCGTTTAATCCGATCGGTACGCATCGCGTTTATGCCCCGATTGTAGCTGTGATACCATTAGTGTAGAATTATCCCGCTTTATGAAAAGGATAAATAATTATGGAAAGCCAAAGATGTAAAGGCGCCCGCGACCTGCTGCCGGACGACATGGAGCGTTTCCGCCAGGTTGAGGACGCCTTCCGCAGCTCTTGCCTCAACTGGGGCTACCGCGAGATACGTACGCCCACACTGGAATACATACACCTCTTCACCGCGGCGGGCACGCTGACACCCGCCATGCTCGGGCGGGTCTATTCCTTCCTGGACTGGGACGGGTGGGGCGGCGAGCGCGTCGTGCTGCGCCCCGATGGCACCATCCCGGCCGCCCGGCTCTATAGCGAGAACCTGTCCGCCCAGAAGGTCGCCAGGCTCTACTATATAACCAACGTCTTTGCCTTCGAGGAAACGGGCGCCGAGAACCGGGAGAAATGGCAATGCGGCGTCGAGTTGCTCGGCGATTATGAACGTACCTCGGATACCGAGGTCATCATGCTGGCCATGGAAACCGCACGCACGATAGGACTTCCCAGGATCGAGCTCAAACTGTCGCACGCCGGTATATTGAAAGCCCTCATCGGGGAACTCAAGTTAGACTCCGACGCCAGGGAAGCGCTGCTGGATGAGATACTCGAAGGCAACTGGCAGGCCTTCACCGGAGTCAAGAGCAGGAACCGTGCAGTATTGGAGGCTATCTCCACCCTGATGAAGCTAAAGGGGAAATCGAGCGGCTTCCTGGCCAATCTCAAGGCCCTGCCCTCCATATCCAAGGCTGTGAAAAAGGAGATCGACGCTTTCGCGGAGATCACTGCGCTGCTGGACACCATGGGTACCGGCTATGCCATCGACTTCACTTCCATCCGCGGCTTTGAATATTACACAGGGTTGTGCTTCAAGATAACCTCGGGAGGCGCCAGGATATGCAGCGGCGGCAGGTACGACAACCTGATCAGTTTAGTCGGGGGCAGGGATATACCTGCCTGCGGCTTCGCCTTTTACATAGATGCCATCACCGCTATGGTCAAACCGCTATCGCTGCAGAAGGCCGAAAAGACCGTCTCGGTTAAAGCCGGGCAGAAGTCCGCCGCCAGCGTTAAAAGCGCCTTCCAGCTGGCAGCGGCCCTGCGCGCGGCCGGGCTGATCGCGGAGTTCGATTTCAGCGGCGGCCAGTTGAAGGCGCGCTGGAGCGTGGATATCCAGGCCAAGCCGGCGGGCTTCATCATCAAAGATACTCAAAAGAAAACGCAAAAGAAGGTCAACTCGGCCAGCGAGGTCATCGATATCATCGGGGGTTTCGGCAAACTTGGCAAATAACGCAGCGTCCCCGGCCAGGCTGGCTTTGCCCAAGGGCAAAATGCTGGCGCGCACCGCCGAATTCCTCAAGGACGCCGGCCTGGGCTTCGACGACTATAACTCCGGCACGCGCATCTACCGCATGCGCTCGCAGGCCGTGCCCGGGCTGCTGGCCAAGATGCTCAATGAACGCGACATTCCGGTCCAGGTGGCCGTGGGCAACTATGATTTCGGCATCTGCAGCTCCGAGTGGCTGCAGGAGCTGCAGGCCAGGTACCCGGCCAGCCGCGTCTTTAAGGTTGCCGACCTGGGCTATGACAGTGCGGGCATCTACCTGGCCTGCTCGGCCTCATCCGCCATCTCTGCCTCAGACATGGCCGGCGGCAGCGCCGCCTGGCGCATAGTTACCGAGTACCCCGCCCTGGCAGAAGCGGCCGCCTATAGAATGAGGCTGAAAAGGTTTCGCATCTTCCCTTGCTGGGGTTCAGCGGAAGCCTACCCGCCGGAGAACGCCGACTTCTCCGTCCTGCGCGCCAGGGACGAGGACGCCCTGCGCAGCCTGAATTTAAGGCCGGTCAGCAGGCTTTGCCAAAGCAATGCCTGCATCATCGCCAGCAAGGATAGCCTTCAGGCAGGCGACTTCAGCGGCCTGCTCAGGCGTTTCGCCTCCGCCGCTAATATCAAGGATAAGCCCTGGCGGAAGCCTGAAAGGCCAACGGCGGCCATAAATAATGATCTTTCGCCAAGCGCACCTCAGGGTAATATCTGGCTGGCGCTGGCCGACGGCCACCAGCAGATCCACACAGCCGCCTTCCTTGAGAAGGCAGGCATCACCATGCAGGGATACTCGAATGACGCCTTGCGGCGGCGGCCCTCCTGCGGCATTGACTGGCTCAGCATCAAGGTCATCCGGCCGCAGGATATGCCCCAGCAGGTAGCCAACGGGAATTTCGACCTGGCCATCACCGGGCGAGACTGGCTGCTCGACCACCTCTGCCAGTTCCCCTCCAGCCCGGTGACCGATCTGGCCGACCTCGGCTTCGGCCGGGTGCGCGTGGTGGCGGTGGTCGGCGAAGAGGTGCCGGCGGACTCAATAGCTGCTATCCGGGAGCTTATCTCCGCAGGCCGGATGGTGCCGCTGCGCATAGCCACGGAGTATATAAATATCGCCGATAAATACCTGCGTGACAAGCATATCGCGCGTTACCGCGTCATACCTACCTGGGGCGCCACCGAAGTGTACCTGCCCGAGGATGCCGACATGCTGATCGAGAACACCGAGACCGGCCAGACCCTGGCGCGCCACAGGCTCAAAATCATAGACACGCTCTTCGAATCGACGGCCTGCCTGATCGGCAATAAAAACAGCCTTGCGGCAAAAGGTAAAAGAGTTAAAATAGACAAATTAGTCAGGATATTCAGGGAGGCCGCAGCTAAGCAATGAAGGTGATAAAAGATTATCGGCAGGCTGTTAAAGCGCTGGAACGCCGCATTCCCTATGATCCGGCCGGCGCAGACAGCGAAATCGAATCCGCCGTCCGCCAGATAATCGAAAGGGTCAGGCGGGACGGTGATAAGGCCCTCCGCGTTTACACCGAGCGCTTCGACGGCGCCAGGCTCAAGTCGCTGGAGGTCTCCACCCACGAAATGGCCGCGGCACGCAAATCTGTGGACCGCGAACTACTCAAGGCGCTCAAATTCGCAGCGGGCCGCGTGGAGAAGTTTCACAAAACCTGCATAAGCAGATACGGCAAAGGTTTCATCGTAGCTGGACTGGGGCAACAGGTGCTTCCTCTCCAGCGCGTCGGCATCTATGTGCCGGGCGGAACGGCCGCCTATCCATCGACCGTGCTGATGACCGCCTTACCCGCGAAGGTTGCCGGGGTCGGGGAGGTAATCATGGCCACGCCCTGCGGCAGGGACGGGAAGGTGCCGGCCAATACGCTGGTAGCAGCTGATATCGCCGGAGTTGACAGGATATTCAAGATCGGCGGCGCACAGGCCGTGGCCGCGCTGGCCTTCGGCACCGAATCGGTCCCCGCCGTGGACAAGGTCTGCGGCCCCGGCAATATCTATGTTATGACCGCCAAGAAGTTAGTCTACGGCGTTGTGGATATCGATGCGCTGCAGGGTCCCAGCGAAGTTGTGGTGATAGCCGACAGCTCGGCAGACCCCTCCTTCTGCGCGGCTGACCTGATAGCGCAGTCCGAGCACGACGCGCTGGCCTCGTCCATATTAATAACCACATCACCGGAACTGGCC
>JAPLHJ010000029.1 GCA_026389675.1 Chloroflexota bacterium
CAGTAAGCTTATTTCGCGCACGCGGTCTAACCCGGCGTGGGAGTCCCCTACCAGGCCATGCCCTACGCGGAAAATGCCGCAGGCGACAGGTGTTTTGCTGGTTCCGGTCGCTTCACTTTTACAGACAGCTACCACTTTCCCCATGACTACACCTTTAACCCGGTCCTGTAGCCCTCTTTAACCGCTTCCCCAATCCTGCGGGGTTCAACGCAGTCGCCGATGCTATAGACCTCGTTTAGCCTTTTCCGAATGGCTTTGTACAAGTAGTCATCCCTTTGCATGCCGGTTGCGAGTACCACCCGGTCGGCCTTAAATACCAGTTGTTCATTGGCCCTGTTGGCCCTGACTCCGCTGTCAGTTATTTCAACTACTGCGACACCGGTTTCCATGCGAACTCCTAACCTCTTCAGCTTGTTGACGGTTATAAACCGTTCCGCTGCCCCGATATCCATACCTATTTTAGGCAGCATTTCCAATATCGTCACCTCCCCACCCAGGCTGGTTATGTACGCCGACACTTCGCAGCCAATCAATCCGCCGCCGATGACCACAACTTTACGCCAGTCTACCTTATTACCTGATAATACCTCAAGAGCAGTAATAACGTGATTACTCCGGACTCCCGGAATGTCAGGAATAGCCGGCAGGGAACCCGTTGCGATTATGACACAATCAGGCTGCCCGTTGAGTATGTCACCTTCTGATATTTCCTTATTAAGAATAGTTTTGATATGCATTTTTTTTACCTGGTTTTCCAGGTAATCCTGCAAGTACCCAATTTCAAATTTGTCGGGCGGCAATTTGGCCACGTTCAGCATACCTCCCAGCCCGGCGCCTTTTTCAAATATGGTAACCTCATGTCCTCTTAACGCGCAAACACGCGCAGCTTCCAAACCGGCGGGCCCGGAGCCAACAATATATACCTTTTTCCGCTTCGCAGCCGGCTTTATTCCGGTATCGATGTCTTCTCCAATCCTGGCATTAACACTGCAGACCTCCAACCCTTTGCCGGCTGCTACCGTCTGGTCAACACACCTGCAACAACAGATGCAGCGGTTTATCTCATCCAGTTTACCCTCTGCGGCTTTCTTAGCCCATTCCGGGTCACTGATAAGAGCCCTGGCCAATCCCACAAGGTCCGCTTTCCCCTCAGCTATCAGCCTATTAGCCATGACAGGATCGGTGATGCGGTAGGACGTTACTACCGGGATGCCTACTGCTTTTTTAATCGCCTCGCTGATATAGGCAAAGCTGCCCTGTGCAACCTCCCTGGTGATAAGTGGGATTGGGCTGTCGTGCCAGCCCACCTGGATACTGAGCCATTTAGCCCCGGCTTTTTCCAGGGCTTTCCCTATATCAATAGCCCCGGCGATATCATAGCCACCCTCCAGGAATTCATGCCCCGAATAGCGCCACAATATCGTGAAATCTTCCCCGGCCTCCCGCTTGATATCCCGGATGATTTCAAGCGGCAACCTCATCCTGTTCTCAAAGCTTCCGCCATATTCGTCCCGGCGTTGATTGGCGAGCGGTGAGATGAACCTGCTGACTATATTGCCAACCCCGCCCATAATCTCGACTGCATCATAGCCGGCTTCCCTCAGCCTGCGTGCCGCCAGACCATACTGTTTAATAAATATCTTGATCTCGTCCCGGGTCATTTCACGCGGCAGATGTCCTTTCGGTCTTGCTGTAAATGCCGAAGGGCCAACTATTTCAAGCTGGGCAGCGCTGTCCCTTCTCCAGACCGTTAAGGTGTTGAGTTGACCGATTACCGGCACACCGCAATCGTGTATAGAGTCGGCGACCTGTTTAATCGGGAGAATATGTTCGTCACTACTCGCGTCCAGGCCCATATAACCGAGAAATGTGTCGCCAACCGGAAATACGCTGAAAGGGGTACATACAACGCCACAACCACCCACAGCCCTTTCACGGAGAAATTTAATCAACCTGGGCGCCGGTTTACCTGAGTCGGCATACCCGAGCGCCATGGAAAGCAAAACTATCCTGTTGGCCAGGTTAAGATTACCTATTTTAATAGGCTGAAACAGGTGCTGCAGATTAGTCATAAAAATACAGTAGATTAATTTACGCTGCAGCTTCCGGTCTGTCAAGCGTCGGCGGATTTAGTAGTTTACTTTGGCCAGGCCTTTCAGTCCCAGTATTTTTCTTGCTTCATCGGGGTTAGCCGGCTCGAGGCCCAATTCCCTGGATATGCGTATTATCTTGTCTACGAGTTCAGCGCTGCTCTTGGCAAAGACCCCTTTACTTATGAAAAGGTTGTCTTCCAGTCCGACCCTGACGTTGCCGCCCATGGCGAGGGCCACCGAGCATATATGCATCTGCTGACGTCCCGCGCCTATGGCCGACCAGGTGAAATTACCCTGGCCGACGGCTTCCCGTGTGGCATTAACCAGCGTTACCAGGCTGTTAACCGTCGAGGGCACACCGCCAAGCGTGCCGGTGACAAACTGAATGTGCACGGGCAGTTTAAGATGCCCCCGGCCCAGCATAAAGGCGATATTGTTTACCATGCCCAGGTCATAGACCTCTAATTCGGGCCTGGTTTCATTTGCCGTAAAAATGGACAGGAATTCCCGCAACGTCCTGAACGTGTTGGGGAAGATAAAATCCTCGCTTGCCAGCATGCCTAACTTTTCCCACGGGTATTTCCACTCCCTGATTCTTTCTGCCACGTGAAAAAGGGAGAAATTCATTGACCCGAAGTTCAGCGACGCCATCTCCGGCTTAAACGTCATTACCGGCGCTGCCCTCTGCTCAGTGCTCATACCCATGCCTCCACCGGTACTGATGCAGATCACGGCGTCGGTAGCCTCTTTGAGTCCTGTTAGTACTTCTCTGAATATATCGATGTCCGGGGTAGGCATCCCGTTATCCGGGTTCCTGACATGTATATGTAATATTGCGGCACCGGCTTGTGCGGAGCGTATACCTTCCTCGATAATTTGCTTGGGAGTAATCGGCAGGTAGGGCGACATACTGGGGAAATGGGCAGAACCTGTTAAAGCAGCCGTTACGATCACCTTTTGCTGTATCATCTCAATACCCCCCTTAACACGGTGATTTCATGAATAGTAGTTTATGCCGCTTTAAATGTCAACGTATCCTGTGTTTGTAGCTGAATACAAAAAGTGCTAATATATTCGCCTTGTAAGCTGGTTATCTGGTAACAATTCAATCAGCCTTCATATTTATTAGTCATCCTGCCAAATCTGCAATTGTGTAGCTTATTTTGAAAGTCGACCTGCATATACATACCAGCAGACTATCTCCTGATAGCAAGTTGGACCCTGAGGCAGCCATACAACAGGCCATGTCAATGGGCCTGGACGGCATCTGTTTCACCGAGCACGACCGCGCCTGGGAACTGCCCGATATAATGGAACTCAGTTCAAAATACAACTTTCCCGTATTCCGGGGAGTAGAAGTAATGATAAAAGAGGGCGGTGAGATACTGGTTTTCGGCCTCAACATGAATTTTACAACAGTTATAGATATTCAAACACTCTATAGGTTATCACGGGACGCCGGCGCATTTATGATAGCTGCCCATCCTTTCCGGGGTTATCCCTGTCATGCCATTTCCGATTTCAAGAAAGCGGCCAACCTGGTGCTTAAAAGGCCCGTCTTCGATAAGGTAAATGCCCTGGAAGGATTCAACGGCCGCAACATGGAAGGAAACAATTTATTCGCCTGCCAGCTTGCCGACAGGCTGGGATTTCAATATTCCGGAGGTAGTGATGCCCATGCCATGGATGAGTTAGGGAAATGCGTCACAGTTTTTGATAGAATGATATACGATGAAAGAGAGCTGTTAACCGAGCTAAAGGCCGGGAGGTTCACCGGCATGGCTTACGGTAAACGAAAATGATTATTGCAGGAATAACCGGTACCATCGGGACAGGGAAGAGCACCGTCGCAGCGATGTTCGGGGATCTTGGCGCTTTTATAATCGACGCGGATAAACTGGCGCATGAAGTAGTTGAGCCCGGCAAACCGGCCTGGCAGGGCATTGTGGACAACTTCGGCCGCGGATTGTTGAACGAGGATCAAACCTTAAACAGACAGATGCTAGACGACATCGTTTTCAAGGACCCGGCAAAACTACAGGTATTAGATTCCATCGTCCATCCCGAGGTATTAAAGGAAGATCAACGGCTGGTTAACGAGAGGAAATCCATAGACCCGGATGGCCTGGTTATCAAAGACATACCCTTGCTGCTCGAGATGGGTCGGGACTTAGCCAGGTTGATGGTCGACAAAATCATCGTTGTGTATGCTTCACCCGAGATTCAACTTAAGCGGCTGATTGCCAGGGGCATGGAGGAAGCCGATGCCCGTAATAGAATAAATAACCAGATCCCGGTAAAAGACAAGATGAAAATGGCTGATTTTATGATAAACAATGACGGGACACTCGATGAAACCCGCGTACAGGTCAGGACAATCTATCAACAGCTTATGTCAGGCAGTACAGGATAAGAAGCTGTATGAGATTTTGCCGACTTTATGGATACGATGTTATAATATGCGTCTGTCGAGAGCATTCCTCGGTAGCTCAACGGTAGAGCGGGCGGCTGTTAACCGCTAGGTCGTAGGTTCGAATCCTACCCGAGGAGCCAATTACAATTTCCACGGTTTGTTTAACTTTTTGAGTTCTTTTACCTTTGAAATTTTGCTTAACACTTTTTATTTTCATTTTCGCCCCAGATATAAATCACAATTATCCCTTGTAAGCAAGTAATAGAATTAATTACTAAAGGTAACTATCCCCTAACACCACGTAGACCGTTCCTACCGAGTCTTGTATTCTTGCTATTCCTTAGTAATTTGGGTTTAAGCAACTATCCCCTTATACCAAGCATACAATCACTTTATAGTTTGCAGTGGGCAAGATTTGTATTTCTACCTATCATTTGTACTGTCGACCTTGACGAGTTGCTTTTCTATAAATTTTTGGCTGCGGGCCTGACTATAGTTGTTGTTATTTTATTAGTGCATTTGCAGCTACAGAAAAGAAGTGCACAGAAAAACCAGCAGCAACAAGCGCCAAAAGGAAAACGATAATGCCGAAAATCCAGAATGATTTATATAATGCTCCTGCAACCAGAAATAGAATGATTGAGAATCCTGCTAATCCAAGACACAACTTCCAATCAGCGGATATTGGTAGAAATATTGCAGCAAGTATTAAAAATGCAGCAATCAATATAACAGCAAATATTGTACCATCTGTGTTGGGGTTACCTGTTGGATTTCCCAAAATGATGCCTCCTGTGTTTCATAACTGCATTTCAATATCTAACCAACTTTTGTCTCATGCGTTTAGGTCGAAAGAATGTCGCCTTGCACTTATGACAACGAAAACGAGCTATAGGGTGAAAGCCTTTTCTCATATGAAAACTATCGCTACCGCAATAAGGGCAGGCAAGCCGGATAGGGGTATATGTTTTGGTCATCTTCCACCTCCAAACACGGCTATTGTACCATCATATCAGTTAATGTCAATGGCCATTGCCACGAGTGGTAGAATATGGTCGTGGATAATTGTACCGTTATTAGTTGGATTAACAATCTGTATTTCAACCCTCCTCAATATTTGGTGTGGTGGGCATTGGGGGTGGCTCTCTTGACTCTGCCAACGGTTTTTCAAATGATATGGGGAGAACCTAAGTTAATGTTGTATTTTGGAAATCAACATATATACGGGTTATCACTTGAAATACAAAACGTGCCAATAGCAAATAGATTTCTTAAGCTTATACATGTTAAAAGGGATGATGCGAAAGACGTTGGAATTAGTATTCATATTCATGATGCAGATAGACTAAATGATTTTGATGGATATATTTATGGAGATGCAGAAAATCGTATTTTGTCCTTTAATATTAACGATATTAAAGGAACACGTATTGCCTTGCCTCCTTCATATTATCCGGCAACTACTTTTGTTATCAGAACAGGTGAAAAATATGGTAGTCGAAAAACATTTGTATGCGATGGTAATGCAGAAATAAATACAGAAGTGAATACGGAATTAATAACTGGTTTGTATTTAATGAGTATAGTTATATATTTAGGTGGCAAAATAGCGAATGTTTCCAGGCAATTCAAGGTAAATGCTGCTGAACCTTGGGTAGAATGGGTACAAAAGGGAAAGGATAACAAGGTTCTCCTTAAATTCAAGGGTAAAGGTTAACGAGATGCCAAAACGAGAAATAGTTAAACGAGATATTACAAGAGACCAATTTCACACCTTAATCAGGAAAGCGGCCCAACCTATAGAACCTAACGAATTTGATTCAGAACAGTTAGAAACATCGGTTGTTCCTCAAGACGATGGTTGTAACGGAACTGATATTCATTCAAATATGATTGAAGGTACTTCGGACTAACCGCATGATAAACGCCACCTATTCCACGTTTTACAAGGCTCCAGAAGCCTTCAATCGTATTGGTGTGGGCATCGCCAATAACGTACTCGCCAGCCCCATGATTGCATCTCTTGTGGTCAAACCCGTTGGCATCGAGAGTATCATAAATAGGATATTCGTCCGTATAAACGATGGTTTTCTTGGCTACATTCGCATTGATAAGCGGCATAACGGTAGAGCGTTTAGCATTAGTGACCACGTTGGTAGTAACTTTGCCTTGCCTTTGGGCAATGCCGATCACTGCTGTTTTGCCTTCCGCCCCACGTCCACGTTTGCCATGATGTTTGCCGCCAATGTAAGTTTCATCAACTTCAACTTCATTCCTAAGTATGCCTTCACTTTCGTCAAGAAGCGTACGAATTTGCTTGAACATACGCCAAGCTGTTTTATAGGTTACCCCCGTCCTACGTTGAAGCTCTTTGGCAGAATGTCCGCTACGAGTGGTTGCCATCCAGAACATAGCCTCAAACCAAGTTGTAAGTGGAGTAGTAGACTTGTGAAAGATAGTTCCAGCAGTCGGATAAATTTCATGCCCACAAAGGTCGCATTTATAGCATGGGCGTTTGGCAATCTTGTAATGTTTTGTGGTTTTTTTACAAGTCGGACATTCGATGCCATCTGGAAAGCGATAGTTCTTGAGCCATTCAAGACAGGCATCATCATTTGGGAATTCATTACTAAAATGTTTTGCTGTGTATTTGGTTTGTTTCGTATTCATTTTCTTACCCTCTCACACGTAGTATATCATATAAATCACGTGGTGTCAAGGGATACTTACCTTACTAAATTAGCTTAAAAACTATAAAGATAAGCACCCTTATATAAATCAGCACTCCTACTGCCATCCAAACTATGCCAATAACTTTTATGCCACGTGCTTTTTGTTTCTTTTTATCCTCTGGGGCTGTTAGATACCTTCCAATATAAAACAAGGGTGCTCCAACAGCAATCATAACGGCTCCTATTGCAATAAGAATCAAGCTACTAGTATCCATTCGTACCTTCTACTTGATCAAGGGATAGTTACCTTCTATTTTAAGTCCACTGCCTCTGCTACAAGTTCGGCGATATCCTTGGCGATCAGTGTCTCTTCGGCGCCCTTGGCCTTAATCGCATCGGTGAACATCTGCACGCAGTAGGGGCAGGCCGAAGCGACAATCTCGGCGCCGGTCTCTATGACCTGCTCAATCCTCACTTCGCTGATACGCTTGCCGATGCGCTCCTCCATCCAGAAACGGCCCCCTCCAGCTCCGCAGCAGAAACCATTGCTGCGCGAACGCTCCATCTCCAGCAGCGGCAACTTATTGATCGCCTGCAATACATGGCGCTGTGGGTTGTAGATATCGTTATGCCTGCCGAGGTAGCAGGAATCATGATAGGTAATTTTGTTCTCTTTCATCACGGCAGGTTTAATTTTGCCTTCGTTAATAAGCTGCGAGATCATCGTGCTGTGGTGAATAATCTCAAAATTGCCGCCAAACTGCGGATATTCATTCTTCAAAGTATTGAAACAATGCGGGCACATGGTAATGATCTTCTTGATGTTATAGCCTTTAAACTGCTCCACGTTGTTCGCAGCCAGTGTCTGGTAAAGGTACTCGTTACCCAGCCGCCTGGCAGGCTCGCCGCAGCACATTTCCTGCATGCCAAGTATGCCAAAGCTGACACCCGCCTTCTTTAACAGC
The DNA here is from genome assembly GCA_026389675.1 of Chloroflexota bacterium. Lineage (GTDB taxonomy): Bacteria > Chloroflexota > Dehalococcoidia > GIF9 > UBA5629 > CAIMUM01. The sequence goes on from JAPLHJ010000029.1 coordinate 8,144, forward strand.
TTCGCAGTGGCTATAGCTATCTTGGTGCTCCTTTCCTCGAGCGATGCGGCGCACCCGGCGAAGAATACATATTCGACATTGCTGTCTTCAGAAAGCTGCTTGATGTCCAGCCCGGCAGTCCAGTCGGTGCGGGTCAGCGTGGTGCCCTTGCAGCTATGACCCCTGGCTTCTATACACTGCAATACCGCCAGACCGGTTTCCGGCACCTGGGCGAGGTCAAGGACGAGGTGGCGCCGCATATCAATTACTTTATCTATATGCTCGATGAATACGGGGCAGATGTCCTGGCAGGCGCGGCAGGTAGTGCATGACCATATGACATCCTCGGTAATTATCTCGCCTACCATGGCTTTTTCAGAGGCAGCGGCCTCAGGAGCAGCGGCCGCATCGCCGTTTCCTCCAGCCTTCGCCTTGGCTTTCTTTGCGGCCAGCAGCGCAGGCGCGCGGTCAAGCCAGTGCGTTTTCAAATCCTGGACCAGCTGCCGCGGTGAAAGGGGTTTATCGGTCAGGTAAGCGGGGCACCTGTCCTGGCAGCGCCCGCAATTTGTGCAGGCGTCTAAGTCAAACAACTGTTTCCAGGTAAAATCTTCGATTTTACCGATGCCATAGGTTTCGGCATTCTCTAAGTCAACCAGGCTCAGGGCGCCCTTGGGACGGGAAGTCTTGAAAAAAACGTTGGCCGGGGATACGAGTATATGGTTCAACTTGTCCCAGGCAACTATAACGTAGAAAACCGCTCCAACGGTGATAATAACGTGACCATACCACATAATCTGGTACCACAACAGCCTTGTAGCCTCCGGCAGGCCGGCAAACATACCGGCGATCCAGAAACCTACAAACCTGGCCTGGCCCCACTCGGGATGAACATAATACTCAGGTTGGGTTAAACCCAGCGCTTCAGGCGTAGCGCCTATCATTCTGAAGGCCTGCAGGAAAAAGCCGGTAATAACGACAATAAGTATCAGGAAAAGTGCCACCCCATCATCAAAAATGGTGTTTAACCTCTTCGGCTTCTGTATATATCTGCGTACGAAGGCCAGCAACAAACCAACCAGTACCATTACTCCGGCGATATTCCAGAGTCCTCCCAGATATATATAAACAGGACCGTGGATAAATGCGGCATGGAACGGTTCAAATACGTAGTGGTTAAGGAAATCAAGTCCCGCGCCCACGAAAAGCAGGCAGCATCCAACAAAAATGAGGAAGTGCATTATACCCGGATATGGCTCCCGCAGAAAACGCCTGTGAAAGACGCCGTCCAATATGCCAAGCTTGATGAATTCCCATATCCTGTTGACCGGTTTATCCAACCGGTTGTCAGGTTTTCCCAGCATCCACATCTGGTAGCGTTTATAGACTGAGTAACCGATCAGCAGTATAGCGGCTACTGCCGAAAGATAGAGACAGATCTGAATTATAAGAGGGATGTTCCAAAAAATTTCTCGCGATGCTTCCATGTTACTCCTTCCGCGCTTATTTACTTAAAACCGAGATATTATATTACTTTTTTTTCCGCTCTTCCATCCGGCCGGCAGACTTAAAAAGCGCGTTGATTGACTCCTCCGGAATATACACCGTACCCAGGGGCACTTCCCTGTCATCGCCAAAGTGATGATAATCGGAACCACCGGTGGTTAGCAGACCATGTTCATTGGCCAACCTGACCATCCTCTTTACGGTATTGGCATCGTACTGGCCGTAGTAAGCCTCAAGTCCCACCAGGCCGGCATCCTTCAAATCGATAATCAGGCTATTTAGATCTTTGATATCGGCCGGGTGCGCAAGCACGGGAAGTCCTTTCGCCGCCTTGATGATCCTCACGGCGTCAGCAGGCTGGACTTTCTCGCGTTCCACATAGGCAGGACCATCACGCCAGATATATTTATCAAAAGCCTCGCGTTCGCTGCCAACAAATCCTTTCTCCAATAGCGCCTGCGCTATATGCGGACGGCAGATAGATTCTCCATGCGCCATTTCCTGGACCCTCGACCATTCAACCGGCATGCCGAGTCCCTTTAACTTCTCAACCATTTTCTGCGCCCGGCCAACCCGTGATTCCCTGATTTTCTCCAAAGCCAGGGCAAGATCCGCATCCCGGTAATCAATGAAATATCCCAGTATATGGAGCTCACCGGAGGCAAGGTCTGTATTTATCTCAACCCCGGGTATAACCACAATACCGGGCCCCTGATCAGCCGTTTCAAGCGCCTCGCTGATCCCGCCTACACTATCATGGTCGGTAATAGCTATTACCTCAAGACCTCTCTCCCGGGCAAGATTGACTAATGCGGACGGACTTAACCGGCCATCTGAAGCTGTTGTATGCAGATGCAGGTCGTATTTCACGCTTCGGGCTCCTCACGGCGTATACGTTGTATTGTCCGGGCCTTTCCGTTTTCATCATCGATATCCAGCAACATGGCATCGAAAGCCACCTTGCCCTTGCCAACCGACAGCCTGTGAGGCAAGCCCGTTAAGAAACTATTAAGCACGTTATCTACATCATCCCCGATAATTGAATCCACCGGCCCCACCATGCCGATATCGGTAACATAGGCTGTGCCCTCCGGCAATATATGTGCGTCAGTAGTGCCGATATGGGTGTGGGTGCCAACCACCGCGCTGACACGCCCATCAAGGTATCTGCCCAGGGCAACCTTCTCGGATGTCGCCTCCGCGTGAAAGTCCACAATTATCGTCCGGGGAAGCGGCCTGACAGTTGCAAGCAGTGAATCCATGGCGCGAAACGGGCAATCATATTGCCCGACAAACACCCTGCCGATCAGGTTAACTACCATGACATTGCCAACAATCACATAGCCACGCCCCGGCGCACCGGGCGCAAAATTGAGCGGACGGATAATGCGGGAATCGCCATCCAGAGATTGGATTATTTCACGCTGCGCCCAAATATGGTTGCCGGTTGTGATTACATCAATGCCCGCATCGTACAATTCACGTGCGGTATTTAAGGTAATACCAATCCCATGGGCCGAGTTTTCCCCGTTAGCTATCACAAACTCAATATTGAACTCATTAATTAAGCCCGGCAAAAACTGCTGAACAGCTCTTCTGCCAGGCCTACCAATGACATCACCGATTGCCAGGATCTTCAAAAAGTTTAGCTCACTTTAATTATTTCGCGTAATCTACAGCCCTCACCTCACGCATAACCGTAACTTTTATCTGGCCGGGATATTCGAGGCTATCTTCGATTTTTTTCACGATATCGCGCGCCAGGCGCATGGCAGCCAGGTCATCTACCTGGTCCGGCTTGACTATGATCCGCACTTCACGTCCCGCCTGGATTGCGAAGGCTTTTTCCACGCCGGGGAAACTGGTGGCCACGTTTTCCAGGGCTTCAATTCGCTTGATATATTGATCCAGTGATTCACGCCTCGCCCCTAACCTTGACCCGCTTATCTGATCTGCCGTGGCAAGGATAAACCCCAGTGAACTCGTGGTAGTGGCTTCGCCGTGATGTTCCGATATAGCCTGCACTACTTCGACCGATTTATCCCACTGTTTGACAAGGTTTGCCCCAATCAGCGCATGGGGGCCTTCCACTTCGTGGTCGACCGCCTTGCCGATATCATGCAGCAGGGCGGCACGTTTGGCCAGGGTCACATTAGCTCCTATCTCCGCGGCCAGCATACCGGCGATATGGGCCACTTCCAGGCTGTGCTGCAACACATTTTGACCGTAACTTTTCCTGAATTTGAGGCGGCCCAGCAACTTGATCAATTCCGGGTGCAAGCCCTGCACGCCGGCTTTACGGGAGGACTGCTCACCTTCAATACGGATGGTTGATTCAACCTCTAACTTGGCTTTTTCAACAACCTCTTCGATCCGCGCAGGATGTATACGCCCGTCTAAGATCAGGTTTGTCAGTGCTACCCTGGCTACTTCCCTGCGAATGGGATCGAAGCTGGATATGGTCACTGATTCGGGGGTGTCATCGATGATCAGGTCCACCCCGGTAGCCTGTTCCAGCGCGCGTATATTCCGGCCTTCCCTGCCGATCAGGCGGCCCTTCATATCATCGCTGGGCAGGGGTACCACCGAAACGGTTGTTTCGGATACAACATCAGTTGCGCATCTTTGTATGGTAGTAGCCAGGATGTCACGGGCTATATTATCTATATCATCTTTTATGCGGACTTCCCAGTCCCTGACCCGCCGTGACGCATCCTCTTTTATTTCATCTTCGACAGCATTCAATAGCTGCTGCTTGGCTTCATCGCTGGACATCCCCGAAATCGTTTCCAGGCGCTGCAGTTGCCTGACCTTGACGTCTTCCACCTGGGCCCTGACATCATCGATTTCCTTTTCCCGCCCGATCAGGCTGTTCTCACGCCTCTCAAGCGCCTCCAGTTTCCTCTCTAACCTCTCCTCCCGCTGACTCGACCGCCTCTCGAGTCTCTGGAGTTCGTACCTTCGTTCCCTGCTGTCTGCCTCTGCTGCCGCCCTTACCTTGACCGCTTCCCCTTTGGCGTCAAGTACCATTTGCTCATATTTGACCTGAGCACTTTCAAGGAGCTTTTTTGCTTCATTCTGCGCGGCGCGTATTTGCTGGTTTGCCAGTATCTGTCGGGCAAAGTAACCGACCAGCAGAAACAAAACGGCCACAAGGCCGATTATCACATAGTATATCCAGTCCATAATATAATTGCCTCTCTTTATAAATAAACCAGGTTGAGTTAAACATTTATGTTAAATCCTTAATTTACAATTATACTATTCTTTTATATCGGACAACCAGTTTTATAGGAAAATATTCTATTTTCCGGGATTTTCCTGGTTTACCATGTCCCATAAACGGGCAATCACCTTATGGACCACCTCGCCACTATAACCACGCCTGCTGAGATATGAGGATAAACGCCTGCTGAATTCAAGGTAACTGGTATTACGAAGCAGCCTGGCTTTTTTAAGGCCGGCTTTAAGCGCATTGGCCTCGTCGTTGACACCGGCAATCGCCAGGTTGGCCGTCTCGGGATCGATGCCCTTTTGCAATAATTCCTGCCTGATGACCGCGCCGCTTTTCTGCTTATACGTGACCCGGTCTATCGTCCAGTTCACCGCAAAAGCCCGGTCATCCACCAACCCGCTTTGCTTTAATCTGTCTAATACCGATTTTACGCTTTCAGCACTGCATTTCCGCTTGTACAGTAAATGATCCCTTAATTCCGCCTCACTCCTTTGCCTGTAATCAAGGAAATGCAGGGCTGTTTCGTAACAGCGGTTGAAATCCTCATCTTTCATGACAGGTTACGCTGATTCAGATGAATCTTTATTAGCAACTCCGTTAACCTGGGTAGACGCAGCCATCTGGCGTATGTTTTTTTCTATTTCCGCCGCAATCTCGGGATGCTGGATAAGGTATTCACGGGCTTTCTCCCTGCCCTGCCCCAGCTTGGTGCCGGCGAAGTCAAAGAAGGCACCGGATTTCTTAATAATACCGCTGCTGACCCCAAGATCAATTATGTCACCTTCCTTACTGATGCCGCAATTAAACAAAATATCAAATTCGGCTACCCTGTAGGGAGCAGCCACTTTGTTCTTTACCACTTTGGCGCGCACCCGGTTGCCTGTTATCTCGGTCCCGTTTTTTATGGTCTCCGACTTGCGCAGGTCTATCCTGACCGAGCTATAAAATTTCAAAGCCCTGCCGCCAGGGGTAACCTCAGGGCTGCCAAACATCACGCCAATTTTTTCCCTTAACTGGTTAATAAAAATCACGGCGGTGTTTGATTTGCTGATCTCGCCGGTGAGCTTGCGCAGGGCCTGCGACATCAACCTTGCCTGTAAACCCACATGGGACTCGCCCATTTCGCCCTCGATCTCAGCGCGGGGTACCAGCGCGGCAACGCTATCAATGACAACTACGTCCAGGGCATGGGTCCTGACCATCCTCTCCGCAATATCCAGCGCCTCCTCCCCTGTTCCCGGTTGAGCGCCTTTGAGCAAATTTACATTAACACCGCATATCGCAGCATAATGTGTATCCAGCGCATGCTCCGCGTCAATGTAAAGCACCAGACCGCCCGATTTCTGCGCCTGCGCAATAATATGGAGCGCCAGCGTGGTTTTCCCGGACGCTTCCGCGCCGAAAATTTCCGTTATCCGTCCCCGCGGGATGCCGCCGATTCCCAAAGCCAGGTCGAGGCTCAACGAACCCGTGGGAATCACCTCAACTTTTACTCTGGCCTGCCTTTCCCCCAGCGTCATCACCGAACCGATACCATACTGCTTGTCAATCTGACTGATCGCGAGATCCAGGGCCTTTTCTTTTTCGACTTTGATTTTATCCAAGTCCATTTCTCCTCCTGCAGCATAAGCTTGATTAAAGCTCACTTTTTATATCAATTAAAGCTATTGTAACACAATTGTGCTAAAAATCAAGTACCCCCGGAAAATATTTTTATTTCCTCGCAAATTTGGTCTCCTGCAATATTCCTGTCGGCATGACATTTGACGCGCGCAAACCCGTTGCGCTAAATTCTTAGAGAGGTTTACCGATGCCAATATATGAATACAATTGTCCGAAATGCAAAACCAGGTTCGAACAACTTCGCCCGATCTCCAAAGCCGCAGAAGATGCCAACTGCCCTCAATGCAACGCCTCATCTGCGCGGGCTTTATCGAAATTCGTATCGCGCGCCAAGGACGACCTGAGCATGCTTAGCCATATGCCGAGCAGCGGCGGTGGAAGTTCGTGCGGCAGTTGCAGTTCTTCAAACTGCTCTTCCTGCGGCGCCGGTTAAGCCGGGTTTCATAAACAGGGCCCTTTATTTTTCAACAGGCTGCCAGACCCTCCTCACTATATAGGCGGCAAACCAGACTACAATCGCCGCCGCGATTATGGTTGTGACCATCAGGATTGCAGAATCGAAGAAAAAACCTTCGGGAAACATCATAATCAAATAGTCGGTTGCCGGGTCCAGCAGCCAGAGGTCGTTAGAAAAACTCACGATATGGAAAAAATAAAATATGCTGTTGAAATCTATCAAAGCCCATAACATAACGGAACCCAGGAAAACAACGGTAACTACGGCCCCGGCTTGAAGGCCTTTCAACAGCCGGCTTGCCCCGAATTTAAAAAACAAATATAAACCCGTTACCAATAAAAGAATTAATGACAGTACCTCAAGCATTTTGAATATATCGATGATCTTGCGCACGTCCTCCAGGTGAGTTAACTCCTTCTGGCTATATACAGGCCTGATTATTCCACGGATACCGACTTCAACCTGAGGAGACCCGACTTTCCCATCTAAATAATCAGCCATACCCCGGGCGATATCTTTCAACTGGGCGTCGCTTATCCCGGTAACCGCGGAGATATGGTACCTGGCGAATCCGCCTGTATATAAATCCATGGAACCCGCTAATATATTTACAGCTGCCGAGACAATGAGCAGCGGAACGGCCAGCGCCAGAAGAATGAAAGCTACGTAAAACAAATAGCCTTGCGTAGAAGTTTTCATGCGTTTATCCCCAATCTGCTAATTTTATATACACCAGGCTGCGACCCGGTTTAAAATTCTTGTGTTATAATTTTATACCAGGCCGCAAATATATCCTATGTTTACCCATCTCCATGTCCATTCAGAATACAGTTTGCTTGACGGGTGCTGCAGGATTATCCCGCTCATCCACAAAGCTAAGGACCTCGGTATGCAAAGCCTGGCCCTCACCGATCATGGCAACCTGTACGGCGCCATCGACTTTTACAAGGCAGCGCGGGAAAACGGCATAAAACCCATCATAGGCTGCGAGGTCTACGTCGCCTCCACCGACCATCTCAGCAAGGGACCGTCTGATAAATCCAACTTCCATCTTACTCTCCTTGCCATGAATCATACGGGCTACAATAATCTTATTCAGTTGGTAACGCAGGCTAACCTCGAAGGCTTCTACTATAAACCGCGTATAGACAGGCAGCTATTGTGCAAATACAAGGAGGGCCTCGTCGTTCTCTCCGGCTGCGCCCAGGGTGAACTCGGGCGGCTGATATTAGAAAACCGCATGCAGGATGCCGTGGAAAGTGCAATCTGGTACAAGGAAAATTTCCCCCACTTTTACATAGAAATTCAAAGACATCCCATTCCCGATATTGAAAAAATCAATGATGGCTTAATAAGTTTAGCCAGGAAACAGGGCATACCGGTGGTTGCCACCAACGACGTGCACTATATAAACAAAGAGGACGCTTACATACACGACGTATTACTTTGCATAGGCACAAACACCACGGTCACCGATGAGAAGCGCCTTAAAATGACGGCGGACTGTTTCTATCTAAAAAGCCCGCAGGAGATGGAGGAACAATACGCGGATATCCCTGAAGCTATCGAAAACGCCGCAGTCATCTCTGATCTCTGTAATCTTGAAATTGAATTCGGCAAGCCGCACCTTCCCCAGGTAGAATTACCACCCGGCAAAACCTCGCAGTCACACTTATCTGTGCTCTGCTGGCGAGGCTTGAAAGAAAGGTTGCCGGATGCTGAGAGCGCAACCGAGAAGCGCCTTGAATATGAGCTCGATGTTATCGAGAAAACTCAATTCGCAGATTATTTCCTCGTGGTCCATGACCTCGTTGCTTTTGTGAGGGAGAAGGGTATATTCTTCGGAGTCAGGGGCAGCGCTGCGGCAAGCCTCGCCTTATTTTGTCTGGGAATCACCGATATCAATCCTCTGACCTATAATCTCGTATTTGAACGTTTTCTTAATATCGAACGCAGGGAGATGCCCGATATCGACCTGGATTTCCAGGACGACAGGCGTGACGAGGTAATCAACTATGCCAATCAAAGGTACGGCGCCGACCATGTAGCCCAGATCATCACCTTTGGCACACTGGGCGCGCGCGCAGCTATCCGGGATGTCGGCCGTGCCCTGGGCATGAGCTATGGGGCCGTCGACCAGGTCGCCCGGCTAATACCCGGAAGGCCGAATATTCGCCTGGAAGACGCAATGCTCGAAGTCAAAGAGTTGACGGAAATGTATTCCAAGGATGAAATCATCCGTAAATTGATCGATACCGCAAAAAAACTCGAGGGCATATCGCGCCATTCCAGCACACACGCCGCCGGGGTGGTCATCTCAAGGGACCCCTTAACACAATACCTTCCCCTGCAACGGGCCAGCAAGGACAGCGGCCAGCAGTCAGCTATGACCCAATTCTCCATGGATAACGTGGCGAAACTCGGCCTTTTGAAACTCGACTTTCTCGGCCTGGCCAACCTGACATTATTAGCAAAAGCTATAGATGTAATAGCGGAAAGCCAGGGCACAACCATAGATTTACTCCGCATACCGCTGGATGACCATAAAACCTTTGATCTTTTAGCATCAGGCGAAACCACCGGCATTTTTCAATTGGAAAGCCCGGGAATGAGGCGCTACATCAAGGAACTCAAGCCCACCAAGTTCACTGACATAGCGGCCATGGTGGCCCTCTACCGCCCGGGCCCCATGGAACACATACCGACATTTATCAAAGCAAAACACGGCCTTGAATCAGTACAGTATCCCCACCCGGACCTCATACCTATCCTGGAAGATACATACGGCGTAATCGTTTACCAGGACCAGGTGCTTTTCATCGTGCAGAGGTTCGCCGGCTACAGCCTCGGCCGGGCGGATATAATACGCAAAGCCATGGGGAAGAAAAACGCGGAGGTGATGCAAAAGGAAAGGCAGAACTTCATCGATGGCGCCAGGATAAAAGGTTATTCGCTGAATGAAGCGGATGCCATATTCCGGCTGATAGAACCTTTTGCCGGATATGCCTTCAACAAGTCACATAGCGTAAGCTATGCCCGCATAGCTTACGAGACTGCTTATCTCAAAGCCAACTATCCTATCGAATATATGGTGGCTTTCCTTAACACGTACATCGATAAGACCGACAAACTGGTATCAGCGATTGCCGAGTGCCGGCGCATCGGCCTGGAGGTATTGAAACCCGACATCAACCACAGCTATGCCAATTACAAAATCGAGATATCCAACGGCGCCAGGTCTATCAGGTTCGGATTGGCCTCAATAAAGAATGTTGGTTCAAGCGCGCTTGAACCAATCCTCACCCCGCGCCAGGAAGGCGGTGAATTCAAGTCAATCGAAGATTTCTGCCGCAGGGTAGATTTACGCTATGTAAATAAAAAGGTAATAGAGAGCCTCATCAAAGCAGGCGC
>JAPLHJ010000032.1:0-4185 GCA_026389675.1 Chloroflexota bacterium
GCCGCACGGCTAAAGGAGAAAATCGATGCCGCTGCAGCCGCGGTGATATTGCAGTCATACCTGGATGAATCCAAACTGAAAAATGAGGAAGGCAACCCCGATTATCCTGCGCAATTTTGATACAAAAGAAAAAACATTATAAGATATTAAGGTTGCGCTACCTGTTCCATGCATTACATAAGGTTAATTCAGATTGAGCAGTATAATACGATCACGTTCAAGCCTTGCTGACTATATTAATGTACTCAAGCCAAAGGAAACCAGCCTCCTGGTGTATATTGGCATCTGTACTGCAGTGGTTGCGGCGGCGGTCACGCAAATTAACTTTCCCATTCCCGTCTTCATATTGACGGTAATTGCCATAGCGCTGGGAAGCGCGGGCGCCAACGGGCTCACCAATTATCTTGACCGTGACGTTGATGCCCGTATGAAACGTACTTGTGCAAGGGCATTGCCGTCAGGGAGAATACATCCCCCCGAAAAAGCGCTTCCTTTAATCATTGGCTGCATGCTGGGAGCCCTTATCTTATCCTGGATTTTGTCGCCCGTCTGCTGTTTTATCGGTCTGGTTGGCTTCCTGGCATCAGGGATATGGCGCAAGTCGGTGACCTGCACCTATTTTGGGATTATCGCCGGTAGCGCTCCCGTTCTCATCGGCTGGTATGCGGTTTCCGGTCACACCACAATTGATCTATTACCAGTAATGTTTTTCTGTTTGATAGCGGCGTGGACACCACTGCATGTCTGGACATTGATGCTGGCAAACCGTAAAGATTATGAGGAGGCAGGGCTGCATTATTTTCCTCTAAGCTGGAAAGACAGCAATGTCATCAAGGTTTTAGCCGTCCTGTCGGTTCTCCTTGCCTTTGTATCCGTACTTATTTATCTTTTACCGGGTAAGTTTCACTGGATTTACCTGGCGGTGAGCAGCATACTCAGCCTGATTATGATTCTGGCCAGCATCCGCTTACTATTGTCGCCGACATCAGAAAACGCCTGGTCGGTTTATAAATATACTGCTTTCCCGTACCTGGGCATCATTTTCACTGCCATGGTGGTTGATATATGGCTGCTTTAATTCCTACCCCCAAATCTATCCTGGATGACGCATTCTACCCGCGAAGTATAGCCGTGGTGGGAGCATCAGATCAACCCCTTTCGGCCGGGTACCACTTTCTCAAACACCTGCTTGACCTGGGTTTCGCAGGCGACATATACCCGGTTAACCCGAAGAAGGACTCCATATTAGGCGTAAAATCATATCCCGGCCTTAAAGACGTCCCCGGTGAAGTTGATTTAGTCATCTGCTGCGTTTCCACTGACAGGGTACTGCCTTTGTTGAGTGAGTGTAAATTGAAGTATGTCAAGGTCGTACATCTCTTTACGGCACGCCTTGGTGAAACGGGGAGGCCGCAGGCCCTGGAACTCGAAAAGCAGATAAAGGTCTGCGCCGATCAACTCGGCATAAATTTGATAGGCCCCAACTGTATGGGCATCTATTGCCCTGAATCGAAAATAGCCTTTGGTTACGAGATGTCCGCGGAACCCGGGAACATAGGTGTGGTTTTTCAAAGCGGTGGCGCGGCAGGCCTTTTGGTGCAGGATGGCGCGCTACTGGGGTTGAGATTCAGCAAAGTTATAAGCTACGGGAACGCGCTGCAAATCGACGAGAGCGATATCCTTGACTACCTGTCAAACGACGCAAAGACCGGAATTATCGCTGCTTATTTTGAGGGCATCCGGGACGGTAAGAAATTTATGAGGTCTTTGCGGGCAGCGGCGCAGAAAAAGCCTGTCATCGCCATCAAGGGCGGCAGGAGCAAATCAGGGATACGGGCCGTTGCTTCGCACACTGCTGCTATCGCCGGCGCCAATAATATTTGGGACACCGCGTTCGCCCAGGCAGGAGTAATGCAGGTTAAAGATATCGATGAGATGATGGACCTGCTGTGCTTGTTTGACATGTTGCCACCGATTGAAGGGAACAGGGTAGGCATAATCGGCGGGGGAGGCGGTAAATGTATCATAGCAGCAGACCTGGCTGAAGAAGCCGGGTTATCCGTTCCACCGCTTTCCATGGAGATAAGAGAGAAATTAAAGGACATCGTGCCGGCGCTGTGGGACTGGCTTGGCAACCCCGTTGATTTCTCTATTTGGGGCGATGACGCGTTCAAGGCTGCTGAAGTCCGCCAGGTGATATCCGACAGCCCGGATTTCGACTGCCTGATCACGCAGATATCAGATGATAATCCACTGGATGACGAATGGTGGACGGCGATAATCAGGATGGCGGTGGACGATATTATCAGCGTCCATAAGGGTAAAACTAAGCCCATTATCGCGGTGCTCAGCAGTGCTAGGCCGGGATACGCTGACCTGCAGAATGTCCGGTGGAGGACCATTTCCGAACAGCGGTCGAAGCTGATATCAGCAAAAGTCCCAACCTTTGATACTATGGAAGAGGCGGTGCGTGCGCTGGCAAAATACGTGAATTACTGGGAGGGGAAGCGGTATAATCCATAGCGCCTATGCCTGAAAGCCTTTTCAAAATCACGCATCAGTGTGCGGGTACCGGTGCGAGGGTGGCCGAACTGGCGCTCTTGCACGGGAAAGTCAGTACACCCATCTTTTTACCCGTGGGCAGCCAGGCCACGGTGAAGAGCCTGGACACCCCCGACCTGGAGCGCATCGGCATCAGGATGTTGCTCTGCAACGCCTACCACCTGTACCTCAGGCCCGGCATAGATGTTATAAGGAAGGCAGGCGGGCTGCACAGCTTCATGCGCTGGGAGGGCCCTATACTTACGGACAGCGGTGGCTACCAGGTGTTCAGCCTGTCCTCATTCCGCAGGCTGACAGAGGAGGGCGTGGTTTTCCGCTCGCATATCGACGGCAGCGAGCACAGCATCACGCCAGAGTCATCCATGGCCATGCAAGAGGAACTGGGGGCCGACATCATCATGGCGCTGGACGTGTGCCCCGAGAGCGACGCTGCCAGGGAAAAGCAGGAGAGGGCCATGGAGTCGACTTTCATGTGGGCCAGGCGCTGCCGCGAGGCGCACGGTCCCACCGGACAGCTCCTTTTCGGCATCATCCAGGGCGGCACGTACCCCGACCTGCGCAGGCAGGCGGCCGAGCAGGTCACGTCGCTGGACTTCCCGGGCTATGCTATAGGCGGCCTGAGCCTGGGCGAGTCCAAGGCGGCCATGTGGGAGACGGTCGGGTCGACCGTGCCCTATATGCCTGCGGACCGGCCGCGTTACCTCATGGGGGTGGGATCCCCCGAGGACATCATCGAGGGCATCTACCGGGGCATCGATATCTTCGACAGCGCCCTGCCCACGCGTGTGGCCCGCAACGGTGCCCTGTACACCCGTGGCGGCAGGAAAAACATCCGGCGCGTGGCCTCCAGGGAGGACATGGGCCCGGTCGAAGCCGGCTGCGGGTGCTATACCTGCAGCAACTATTCGGCCGCCTACCTGCACCACCTTTTCAGGAGCGAGGAACTTCTGGGCTACAGGCTTGCCACCATCCACAACCTCTTCTTCACGCAGCAGCTGATCGTGCAGGCCCGGGCAGCCATCGCAGAAAATGCCTTCCTGGAGTTCAGGAAGAGTTTTCTGGAAACCTACAAAACGACCGACGAGGACAGGCGCATCGAGCAGAAGTCGGCGGCGCTGAAGGGCAAGAAGAGGGAAGATTTTCCTGAGGCAAGTTAATAGTTTCATAATTAATGCATTGCAGGGTGGAGTGTTGCTGTTTTATGGGGCGAGGTCATGCCTGACCTTTCCCCGTATTTAGCCAAAACAGCACTTACAATCCATTAACTAAATAAGTGCATTCTATTGTAGTAATAAGGTCCTCGGAGTTACAGTTGCGTTGCGGTAATAATTTTGGACGGTAGGTAATTACCGATCCAATAATATATTCATGGCCGTGGTGTTCAGCGCCTTCGGTAGGCCTACAAGATATACCAGGCCGATGACCAGGTCCACTACGCCGAGCAGCGCGACTGCAGGGCCCAGGCCGCCGAATAAGCCGAAACCGGCCATGAGGAAGAACCCGACTATGCGTAGTATGCCTTCCCAGTAGATCACCGGTGCACGGGCCTTCATGTTCATTGAAGAAATTACAAGCACGATGCCCAGGTATATCACCAGCGCCGCCGAGAACCATAGCAAGAAA
>JAPLHJ010000032.1:4209-12037 GCA_026389675.1 Chloroflexota bacterium
AAGACTCCGGCAGCGGTACCCCCAGCATCCTTACCACCCAGGGACAGGCGATGGTGCCGGCCACGACGATATCGTAAATACCCGTCCAGAAAACGAACTTTTGCATGTCTACCTCCTTTCCTCCTTTTTTACAGGTCAGCCTGCCCGCATATGAGGCGCAGGTTGTGATGGACGCTACCATTATATTCGGGTGCCCCCGGTTGTCAACAGTGCCGCGGACTTTCAAATGGGGTGCCGTTAGTGGTAACATACTTCCCTGGTATTCCGCGTGTAAAACCGGTTTGCCCACCCTGTATTATCGATCATGACTGCGAAAGAAACCATCCTGAGCATAAGGGACTTATCCCTCTGGTTCGGCGGCGTCAGGGCGCTGACCGACATTAATCTGGACATATACAGGAACGAGATACTGGCTATTATCGGTCCCAACGGGGCGGGTAAAACATGCCTTCTGAACTGCATCAACGGTTTCTATAAACCGCAGAAAGGTGAAATCAGGTTCAAAGGTCAAAAAATTAACGGGATTCGTTCTGATAAGATCGCCCGGTTGGGTATTGCGCGGACATTTCAAAACATCGAGCTTTATTCCGGTCTGTCCTCGCTTGATAACATCATGGCTGCGCGCCACATCCTCATGAAACAAAATATACTCAGTACCTTCATGTATTTTGGACCGGCCCACAGGGAGGAGATTGAGCACAGGAAAACGGTGGAGGATATCATTGATTTCCTGGAAATTGAGCATATCAGGAAAAGCATTGTAGGCTCTTTGCCATATGGGCTGCGCAAAAGAGTTGAACTTGGAAGGGCCCTGGCGCTGGAACCCAAAATGTTATTGCTCGATGAACCGATGGCCGGGATGAACGTTGAAGAAAAAGAGGATATCGCCCGTTTCATTTATGATATTTTTGAGGGCCAGGGCGAATCCTATCCGGATACTCCGGTGTTGACGGATGGCGTTGACTCAATCGTATTGATCGAACATGACATGGGTGTCGTGATGGACCTGGCCGACAGGATTATTGTATTGGATTTCGGGCGAAAAATCGCCGAGGGAACACCCGCTGATATAGCTTCTGATGAAAGCGTGATTGCCGCTTATCTCGGCGAGGGATAGGCGCGGTGTCGTGGAATATCAGCAAATCATAACCACCTTTTGCGGCGTTTATAATGTTTGATATCTTTATAGCTTTTCTTGGTGCCTGACGCAGATATGCCCATATAGAATTCTTTGACGTCTTCCCGCCCCTTCAAATAGTCAGCTGATCCATCGAGGACAACGCGGCCATTTTCCATAACGTACCCGTAGTGTGCCGTATCGAGAGCCACCCTGACATTTTGTTCCACCAGCAGTATGGACGTCCTGCGGTCCATATTAAACCTGCGGATGATCTCATATATTTGTTGTACTACCATGGGCGCCAAACCAAGGGACGGTTCATCCAGCATCATCAACTTCGGCGAAGCCATCATCGCTCTGCCTATAACGAGCATTTGCTGTTCGCCGCCCGACAGGTATCCGGCGATATTATTTTTAAGCTTTTCAAGCCTGGGGAAATAGTTATAGACCATGTTCAACTCGGCTTTAACTTCCTTGTTATTGGCCCGGCTGAATGCTCCTACCCTCAGGTTTTCCTCGGCGCTCAGATGCCCAAAAACCCTCCTGCCCTCCAAAGCCTGGACAAGGCCGAGTTTGCCGATTTCTACAGCGCTCTTTCTATCGATTCTTTCCCCATTCCACTCTATGCTGCCGTCATTTATCTCGCCTTCTTCAATCCTGAGGAGGCCGGAAATGGCTTTCAATACCGTTGTCTTTCCGGCCCCGTTAGCCCCGAGCAGCGCGACAACAGAGCCGTCATCAACCGAGATCGAGATTCCGTGCAGCACCTTGACAACATTGAGGTAGGAAACCTCGATGTTTTTAATGTTTAACATGTCAGCGATTGCTTAACGTATCACTTGCCGAACCAGTCCAGGTTTTCATATTGGATATTGGGTGAATCAACCCAGCCTGTCAGGGAAACCATCCCGCCATTATTGATCTGGAAAATCTTGACCGATTTAGAACCGCGCTTGTCCAGTGGGTTTGAGAAATCCACCGGACCATGCAATCCTGCAACGTCATAGCCTTTTACGTTCATGAAGCCGGTATTTTCGGCAAGCTGCCATGCCGCTGCATCACCTTTGGCCAGAACATCAACGCTGGTAGTCTTCAAAGCCTGTTTGATTATCTCAGCATTGATCAGGCTTGAGGCCCAGCCGACCAGGTAATCATTGTTGCCGACGTATTCAGGATGCCTCTTGGTGCAGTATTCGATCATTTTTGCCATCCCGGGTACGTCATCACCCCAGTTTACCGTGGGATACACACCGTAGACCCCCTGGCAGACATCCTTCCCCGCTGCATCTATGAGTGCCTTGGTAAAACTTGCGTGGGCGCAGGCAACTGTCATGGCAGATAACATCTTCAGGTCACTGGCGTTTTTCAACAGGATCGCCGTTGGGGCGGGCGTACTGGAGATAAACAATACGTCCGGGTTCTTTGACTTAATCCTATTCAATGCGTCGGTTTCTGAGATGGTAGTAGCAGAATGCTCTTCAGTAGCAACAATCTCAATACCCAGTTGATCGGCTGCGGCCCGGGCGGCATCTCTCACCCCGTAGCCGGTGGAATTATTCAGGAGCTCCAGGGCCATTTTGGGTTTGCCCTCGCCCTTCCAGATATTCTTGAGATAGTAGCGTGAAAACGCCGCCCAATCGTCACCGTAGTCCGGCAATTGCGCGTAGATGTGCTTGGGGGGGTGGGTCAGGGACGGGGAACTAAAACACACCAGGCCCGGAAATCCCGCCCGGTTGGCGATTTCCTTAGATGCGCTCGCGTCTTTGGAAGCTACCACGGTGAAAAACATGCAGCCGTCTTCCATCAGCTTCTTGGCAATGGCCGTAGCCTTCTGAGAATCGTAATTGGTATCATACCAGGCGACATCGATCTTATTGCCGTTCACGCCGCCGAGTTCGTCATTGATGTATTTCATGGCATCAAGCTGACCCTGGCCTATAGGAGCTCCTTTTTCGGCCGCCGCCCCGGTGAGCGGTATGCTAAAACCCACCTTTATGGCTTTCTTCTCTACCGGGACAGCCGGGTTGCACCCTGAGATAACCAGGCTCAAGACCATAAACAGCGAAATACATATTGCCAATTGATACTTCTTCATTTTGCCTCCTCACTTATTAATGAAAGAGTAAGCATTATAACAAATTAACTGCCGCGTTAATAAACTCAATACGAAAATGGCCAGAGCCTGTATGAACCTTTAAACAGCGACCACAGACGCGCTATCCCTCTCGGTTCAAATATCAGGATCAGGATAAATGCTAACCCGAATAACATAAGGTTCAGTCCGGAGGAAAAACCCGTAGGCAAAAAAGTTATCGTTTGCTCGAGCCATGGTGCGACCCAATTGGTCAGTAATTTTTGCAGGGTTTCGATAATTACCGTGCCGAAAATGGGCCCGATCGAACTGCCGAGGCCGCCGATAATGAGCATCCCGATATATAAAATCGATTGTTGAAATGTGAAATCTTCATAAGATATGTGCCCCTTGTACTGCGCATAAAGGGAACCTGCGATACCGGCAAAAAAGCATCCCAGGAAGAAACCGAGCAGCTTGTAATTGAAAATGTTGATCCCCATGACCGCAGCGGCAAGGTCGTTATCCCTGACAGCGATAAAGGCCCGGCCGATACGGCTCCTGCCCAGATTGGTGGCGAACAGGACACTGACAGCGGCAATTGAAAAAATGAGGAAAAAATGTTTTATCTCACTATCAAAGATGAAGCCGCCGATGGAGGCCTGCATGACATCCAACCCGTTTGCTCCATGCGTGACATCTGTCCAGTTTTTCAGCACCCAGATGATAATAAATTGAGCTGCGATGGTTGAGATGGCAAGGTAAAAACCTTTGACCCGTAACGAAGGTATACCGAATATCAAGCCGATCAGCCCGGCTGATAACCCGGAACAGATAAGGGATACTAGGAATGGCATTTGCATGCTTTGCGCAAGTATAGCCGTGGTAAAAGCGCCGACGGCCATGAAGCCGGCGTGCCCCAGGGACAATTGGCCGCAATAACCCATCAGGATATTGAGCCCGACTACAGCTATGACTATAATGCCGATGGAATTGACGATATCGAACCACGATGACGGCAAATAGAACGGCAGGGTGAAAAGCGCCAGTAAAAACAGGGAAAACATGACCCACTGGGTTTTGGTACGGATGATCGCCATATCCGTATTATAGGAGTAATTTCTCGTACCGCAGGGAAGGCTCATATCCTATATCCTCTCAATCCGCTCTTCCCCGAAAAGGCCAAAGGGTTTGAACATGATAACAATCATAATTATCAGGAAAGGGATCAGTTCCTTGACACTGGACCCGAAGAGCGAGCCTCCAAATGTTTCGCAAATCCCGATGATGGGACCTGCAACTATGCAACCTAAAAATGATTCCATCCCTCCCAGGATTACCACTGAGAACGATTTGAATCCTGTTTCCACAAGCCCGTAGTTAATGGCAGCGATACTTGATATCAGAATTCCGCCTGTCGCGGCGACAATACAGGCGAAAATCCATGACATGGAAAAAATACGGTTGACCGGTACGGCGCAGGCTTGTATAGCCAGCTGGTCATCTGCTGTTGCACGCATGGCAATGCCCATTTTATGGTATTTAAAGAATAGCGAAAGCAATATGAAAAGCAACAGTGAGATGACGGCTCCCCAGAGCAATTCCTGCTGTACCGTTGCCGTGCCGATCTGGATCGAGTCCTGGGGGAAGGCCTTGGGCAGATAACCCTGTCCCTGGGGCCAGATAAAGGCGGTCAATCCTTCCAGAAAATAGGCGAGCCCCAGCGTTACAGCAATTAAAGACAATATGGGCTGCCCGATAAGCGGCCTCAAGGCCAGCCTTTCAATCAGCCAGCCCAAAAGAATGGCAAAAACAATCGTCAGCAGCATGCCGATAAGAAAAGGCATTTTAAGCTGTACGAGCATACCATAAGTGAACCATGACGATATGAGCACTAATTGACCCAGGGCCAGGTTGGCGACCCCGCTGGATTTCCAGATCAACGCAAATCCCAGCGCAATCAGGGCGTAAATCATACCTGTAGTCAGGCCGGTAACAATATTTTGAATCAGCATTTCCATGGCCGCTTACCTTATAAATCCCATATCCTGATTATAGTCGATACGGTCCCTTTCCTGCCGTCCCGGTAAGTTACCGAGGCATCGGCTGTAAGAGTTTCTTTTCCGGCATAAATAGCATCGATAACCGGCTTGTAGCGCATCTCCATAAATTCACGGCGCAATTTTCGCGTCCTGGTCAACTCAGCTTCATCGGGATCAAACTCTTTGTGCAGCAGCATGTACCTTTTGACCATGGACAGCGCGGGTAAATAGCTGTTGACCCTGGCCAGATCGTTGCGTATTAAATCAGCGATCTCCTGTTTCTGTGAGAGGTCGACAAAAGTGGTATAGGTGATCCCATTGCGCTCAGCCCACTTGCCGACCATGGCGAAATCGATATTGATCATGGCTGCAACAAAGGATTTGTCCTTGCCACCGAGGACCATTGCATCTTTGATATACGGGCTGAAACGCAGGCGCCCTTCAATATACTGGGGTGCGTATTTGGCGCCGGTGTTCAGCGTACCCATGTGCTCCAGGCGGTCAAGAAATATCAGGTGCCCTTTTTCGTTGATATTCACCGCATCCCCGGTGCGGCACCACCCGGAGGTCTTGATCTTACCGGTTTTTTCAGGTTCGTTTAAGTACTCTTTAAAGGTGCAATCACTTCTTACTAATAATTCCCCATCGCCGGTGAGTCTCACTTCAACACCGCTAGCCGGACGCCCGACGCTTTGAAAATCGATATCACCCTTGCTGTGTGACGAAATGAAACCGGCCTCGGTGGAGGCATAGGTCTGCCTTAATTCGATCCCTATAGCATGGATTAGTTTAAAGGTGTCAAGGCTCAGGACAGAGCTTCCCGTCACAGCAAACCTGACCTTGCTCAGGCCGAGCCGGTCTTTTAAAGGCCGCAGTAAGAGCCAATGCGCTATAAAAAGCAGTGCCTTCCACGCAAGGCTTGGCTTTTTACCGGCAAAATTCATTTCGGCAATCTTGTAACCGACCGGGATGAGCAGTCTGTAAAAAAAACGCTTCAGCGGATGCGCGTCGGTTATCTTTACCTGTATCTCGCTTACGATGCTCTCCCATTGCCGCGGGCCGTAAATGGCGAAGTCGGGACCGACTTCGCGGGTATCCTCAGCTATAGTCTCCGGCTCCTCCGCGAAATTTAAACGTGCCCCGGTCAGCAGGTGAGGTATCGTGGCAAAATAGCTGTCTCCTACCCACGCCGCCGGGAAATTGGAGATTAAATCGTGCTTTTCATCCAGCGGGTAGATACCTGCAAAGCCCCGTGCCGTATTCACCAGGGCCCGGTGGGTCACGATTGCGCCTTTGGGCAAACCGGTGGTGCCCGAGGTATAGTAAATAAAGGCGGTATCGTCGGGTTTCATATCCAGTAAATTCTGTTCGAACGCTCCGGGATTGGATTTACCGTATTCGCGGCCGAGTTCGATTACACTGTTAAAACTGATCAGCAGGGGGTCCTCGTAGTTGTTTAACCCCTTGGGGTCCCAGTAAATTATTTTCTTAAGATCAGGTAATTCTCCGCAGATCTCCAGGAATTTGTCGCTCTGTTCCTGGTCGTTGACAATAGCAAACTTTGATGATGAATGCGCGGCGATATACTTCAGTTCAGAAGGGATTGAATCGACAAAGGCCCCGGTAACTATGCCTCCGGCAGCCTGCACGGCAAACTCACCCCAGAACCACTCCGGTTCGTTGTCCCCGATGATACATGCCACATCTCCCTTTTGCAGTCCCAGCTTTAACAGGCCGAGTGAAAAATATCTTACATTGTGATAGTACTCGGACCATGTGTAGCGGTGCCAGATGCCCCGTTTTTTTACGCACATGGCAACCTTATCACCCCATTTGAGGTAATTTGACTGCATCAGTTGCGGGATAGTGCGTGTATCTGTCATCATATTGTATGAAGCCGGCGGTTTGCAGCGGGTAACCGCCGTAATCAGGAGAGTTTAAACTGCTCGGCAGCTCTCTTGAAGCCGGTGAGCGCTCCCTCGAGGGTTTTGTGGTTAACGCAATACGAGATCCTGAAATGGCCGGGGCAGCCGAAGCCACGGCCGGGCACGGTCAGGACATTCTGCTTCTGCAATTCATGTACAAATTCCACGTCGTCTTCCAGCGGTGATCTGGGGAACATATAGAAAGCGCCCTGCGGCCTGACCAGCTCATACCCCATCTCAACAAGGTTATTATACAGGTAGTCGCGCTTTTCCTGGTATTCAGGGATCGATACAGTCACATGCTGCAGGTGGCGGACGATATTCTGCATGAGCGCCGGCGCATTAACATAACCGAGTATGCGGTTGCAGAATATGAGTCCGTTGACCAGTTCCTCTTTGTTTTCGATAGCAGGATGAACGGCAATATAGCCTATCCTCTCACCCGGCAGCGCCAGGTCTTTGGAGTGAGATGTCGCTATCAGGCATCGCTGGTAGATATTGAAAATGGGCATGTATTTAAGCCCGTCATACATAAGGCTGCTGTAAGCTTCATCGCTGATTAAATATATGTTGATGCCGAGTTCCTTTTCTTTTGCTTTGAGCACCGCAGCGACCCGCCTGAGGAGATCTTCATGATAAACAACGCCTGTCGGGTTATTGGGGGAGTTTA
>JAPLHJ010000001.1 GCA_026389675.1 Chloroflexota bacterium
CGGCGGCGCCATGGCCATCGGCCACCCGCTGGGCGCCAGCGGCATCAGGCTGGTCGGTACCCTTGCCAGGATCCTCAAAGAGAAGAAAGGCAAATACGGCGTCGCTACCATGTGCGAAGGCGGCGGACAGGGTATCGCGGCCATCATCAAAGCCGAATAATTAAATCACCAGTGAATTGTAAGAGGGGGCGGCCGTAAGGCCGCCCTCCTTTTTATTGCCTAAGGATTGCCTCGTCGCTGCGCTCCTCGCAAAGACGAGCTGAAATGTCCACCCCTACGTAATTTTGGACTTTTTATCCACCCTGAGCAGGAAATATTCCATGCTGTCGTAGAGCGCCAGCCAGCTCGCTTCGATGATGTTGGTGGAGCTCCCCACCGTCCTCCACTGAGTTTTACCGTTGCTGGATTCGATAAAGACGCGCACCAGCGAGCCTGTTCCGATGTTGCCTTCCAGGATGCGCACCTTGTAATCGATCAACTCGGTTTTAGCCAGTCCCGGGTAGAACTCCAGCAAGGCCTTACGCAGAGCGCGGTCAAGGGCGTTAACCGGGCCGTTGCCTTCCGAGGCTGTATGCATCAGCTTGTTATCTACTTTGACCTTGATGGTGGCCTCGGCTAAGAACTGCGCGCCTATATCGTAGGCGGCCGGCAGCCTGCGGTGCCTCTCTACCACCACCATGTAGTCCACCAGGTTGAAGGGCGGTCTGTAGCCCGGCTGCGAACGCAGCAGTAGGAGCTCGAAGGACGCGTCGGCGTCTTCATACTGAAAGCCCAGGCTTTCTAAAAGCTTGACCTGTTCAAGTATCCTGCGCGCTTCTTTCCCATGCGGTGGCAGGGGGATGCCGAGCTCTTTGGCTTTAAAGAAGATGTTGCTCTTACCGGATAGCTCTGAGACCACTACCCTGGGGTTGTTGCCCACCAGTTGCGGGTCGATATGCTGGTAGCTTTCCCCCCATTTGGCAATGGCCGAAACATGCAAGCCGGCCTTATGCAGGAAGGCATTGCTGCCCACGTACGGCAAATTGGAGTGCTGGGCCAGGTTGGCCACCTCGGCTACGAAGCGTGATACCTCGGTTAGTCTGGATAAGCCGGCGCCGGTTATGCACTTTATGCCCAGCTTGAGTTGCAATGCCGGTATGATCGAGCACAGGTTGGCGTTGCCGCAGCGTTCGCCGTAGCCGTTGATGGTCCCTTCTATATGGCTGGCGCCGCCTTCGACGGCCGCCAGCGAAACAGCCACGGCCAGTTCGCTGTCGTTATGCGCGTGAATACCCAGATGACATTCGAGCTTCCGCCTCACCTGTTTTACTATGGATAAAACCTCGGATGGCAGAGTGCCCCCGTTGGTGTCGCATAGCACCAGGCAGTCCGCCCCGCCCTCCGCGGCAGCTTTGAGCGTAGCCAGGGCATAAGCCGGGTTGGCCTTGAAACCATCAAAGAAGTGCTCGGCATCGAAGAAGGCCGTCAGGCCCCCCGCTTTGAGGAAGGCCACCGATTCGCGGATGACGGCCCACGATATTGACCGCACTTGCCCCCGAATTCACAAGGGACTTTAAGCCTGTATCCTCTTCCACGGTAACGTCGACACGCCGCGTGCTGCCGAAGGCCACCAATACCGAGTTCTTCAGTTTCAGGCCACGGGCACGGGCGAAAAACTCGGTGTCTTTGGGATTGGCGCCCGGCCAGCCGCCCTCTATGTAGTCAATGCCCAATTCATCGAGCTTCTGGGCGATCTTCAGCTTGTCGGATACGGTGAAGGAAATGCCCTCCTGCTGCGCGCCGTCCCTCAGCGTAGTATCGTAAAGCTTGACCTTTTTCATGTCTGTTCTGCAACCGCCAGCGCAATAAGCTTGCCCATCCCGGTGGTGCCCACCGCCTTCATGCCCTTGGTCATGATATCTTTGCTGCGGTATCCGCTGTCGAGCACCTGCAGCACCGCGTGCTCAATAGATGCGGCCTCCTGTTTAAGCCCCAGGGAATAGTGCAATAGCATGGCCGCGCTCAAGATAGTGGCTATGGGGTTGGCGATATCCATTCCGGCGATATCGGGCGCGCTACCGTGTATCGGCTCGTACAGCCCGAACGCCTGTGATATCTTTTTACCGGGTATGCCGGCGAGGCTGGCCGAGGGCAGCATGCCCATCGAGCCGGCCAGCATGGAAGCTTCGTCCGTCAGAATGTCGCCGAAGGTATTCTCAGTTACGATGACGTCGAAATAGGCGGGATTCTGTATCAGGCGCATGGCGCAGGCATCCACCAGCATGTTGTCTAACTTCACGCGGGGATATTCAACGGCTATCTCGGCGGTTATCTGCCGCCAGAGCCGTGATGATTCCAGGACGTTGGCCTTGTCCACCGAGGTCAGCTTCCTGCGCCGGGTCATGGCCATTTCGAAGCCGACCCGCACGATGCGCTCGATCTCCAGCTCCGTGTAGTACATGCTGTCCACGGCGCGCCTGCCGATCGCTGTTGTCCACTGCTTCTTGGGTTTGCCGAAATACAGACCGCTGGTCAGTTCGCGGATAACCAGCAGGTTAACGCGGCGCACCACCGCGGGTTTGAGGCTGGTAGAGTTCTCCAGCACCTTGAACATTTTAACCGGGCGCAGGTTGGCGAAGAGGTCAAGCTCTTTCCTGAGCGCCAGCAGGCCGTCTTCCGGCCGAATTTTAGCGCCGGGGTCGTCCCATTTGGGCCCGCCCACCGCGCCCAGCAGGACGGCGTCCGACCTGCGGCATATGGCCAGTGTTGGATCGGGAAGCGCCTCCCCGTATTTGTCGATGGCAATGCCACCGATATAGCCTACGCTGTAATCGAAGCGGTGGCCGAAGCGCTTACCCACCTCGTCCAGTACGCGCAGTGCTTCTTTAACGACGTCCGGTCCGACGCCGTCACCGGGTAAAACGGCTATCTTGAATTTCAAGCTATTTACCTCCCGAAAGCTTCTTTTTGGTATGCTCCACCAACCCGCCTGCCTGGACTATCTGCATCATAAATTCAGGGTAGGCCTTTGATGTGAAGGTTTTGCCCGAGGACAGGTTGGTAATGGAACCGGAGGTGAGGTCAACCTCCACCGTATCGCCGGACTTGATGTCCTCCGCGGCGTGCTTACATTCCAGCAGTGGCAGGCCGATGTTGATGGCGTTGCGGAAAAAAATGCGTGCAAAGCTTTTAGCTATGACGCAGGATATACCCGATGCCTTGATGGCGACCGGCGCATGCTCACGCGAGGAGCCGCAGCCGAAGTTGATGTCCGCGACGATGATATCGCCGTTTTTTACCTTGCTGACGAAGCCGGCGTCGATATCCTCCATGCAGTGCTTAGCCAGGTCGGCCGGCTCGACCAGGTTCAGGTGGCGCGCCGGTATGATGGCGTCGGTATCAATGTGTGAACCGTATTTAAAGGCTTTGCCCTTCAATGACATTACTTTATCTCCTCCGGGCCGGCGATCCTGCCCGCTATCGCGCTGGCGGCCGCTACGGCGGGGTTGGCTAAGTAGACCTCGGATTTTACATGGCCCATGCGGCCGACGAAATTACGGTTGGTGGTGGAAACGCACCTCTCACCCGCCGCCAGTATGCCCATGTAACCGCCCAAGCAGGGTCCGCAGGTAGGGGTGCTCACCGCGGCGCCCGCCCTGATGAAGATCTCGATTAAGCCCTCTTTCAGTGCGTCTAAGTAAACCTGCTGCGAGCCGGGCAGGATGATGAGCCTGAGGTGAGAATCCACCTTCCTGCCCTTGAGAACGCTGGCGGCTATGCGCAGGTCATCCATCCTGCCGTTGGTGCAGCTGCCGATGACCACCTGGTCGATGGTGATTGCGCCGGCCTGGCTGACGGGCCTGGTATTGGATGGCAGGTGAGGGAAGGCCACCTGAGGTTCGATCTTAGTTGTGTCGTACTCGATTACCCGTGCGTATGCCGCGTCCGGGTCCGGGCGGTATTCAGTATATTTACGGGACGTGCGCCCTTTGAGGTAGCTGCGCGTTTTACCATCCACGTGGAAGAGGCCGGCTTTGCCGCCCGACTCGATGGCCATGTTGGACATGGTAAAGCGGCTGTCCATGCCCAGCTTTTCCACGGCCTCCCCGTGGAATTCCAGGACGGAATAAAGGGCTCCGTCCACCCCGATATCCCCGATCAGGTAGAGTATCAGGTCCTTGCCGCCCACCCATTTGCGCGGCTTACCGTGAAAGACGAATTTGATAGTGGGTGGCACCTTCATCCAGATCTCGCCGGTGGCCATGGCGATGGCGATATCAGTGGAGCCCATGCCGGTGGCAAAGGCCCCCAGCGCGCCGTAGGTGCAGGTGTGCGAATCGGCGCCCACCACGACCTCGCCGGGCAGCACCAGTCCCTTTTCCGGTAGTATCACGTGCTCGATGCCCATCTCGCCCACCTCGAAATAGACCAGCCTGTGTTTGCGGGCGAAGTCCCGCATCATTTTGGCCTGCTCGGCGGATTGTATATCCTTGTTGGGGCAGAAGTGGTCGGGTACCATGACGATTTTTTCAGGGTCAAATACTGTGGATACTCCCAGCCGTTCGAACTCCCTGATGGCTATGGGCGCAGTGATATCGTTGGACAGCACCAGGTCGGTCCTGACGCTCAGGAAGTCGCCCGGGTTAACGCCCGCCTTGCCCGAGTGGGCTGCTAAAATCTTTTCCGCCAGTGTCATTCTCTTTTCATCCTTATTCCGTAGGGGCGTACCTTCAGGTGCGCCCGTCCCCTCGCAATTTTATCATCCCTTGACCCGGGGAATCATCAATACCACTAGCGTAACTATGGCCGACGCCGCGGCGATGATATAGAGGCCGGCCCCCGCGGCGATGCCGATGGCGGCAGTGATCCAGATGCTGGCAGCAGTGGTGATGCCCATCACTTTATCCCCGCGCATGCCGCGGAAGATGACGCCGGCGCCGATGAAGCCGATGCCGGTCACTATCCCGGCGGCTATTCTGGCCGGGTCGGCCGTGCTGCCGAATCCGTATATGGAAACGACAGTGAATAAAGCTGAGCCCATAGCGATAAGTATATGCGTGCGCAGGCCGGCCGGCTTGCCCGCCTTCTCACGCTGGAAGCCGATGATAGCGCCCAACACCGCGGCCAGCAATAAGCGTAACACGGATTCACATTCAGGGCGCATCGATGTCCACCTCCCTGCGGTACTGCCGGCTGACCAGCAGCCTGTTGAGCGCGTTCATATAGGCCTTGGCGCTGGAAACGATGATGTCGGTATCCGAGCCGCGGCCCGTATAGGTGGCGCCACTGCTCTCGATGCGTATCAGCACCTCGCCCAG
>JAPLHJ010000087.1 GCA_026389675.1 Chloroflexota bacterium
GACCGGCACACGCGCACACGACGGCGGTACCGTTATCGTGATGGAGGGCCCCCAGTTTTCGACCAGGGCGGAATCCGAGTTGTACAGGTCGTGGGGCGCCGACATTATACTGATGACCGCCCTGCCCGAAGCGAAATTGGCCCGCGAAGCGGAGATATGTTACGGCATGATGGCAATTGTCACCGACTACGACTGCTGGAACGAACTGAGTGAAACAGTTTCGGCGGAGATGGGCATATCCAACCTGAAGAAGAGCATAGGGGTGGCCAAGAAGGCGCTGCGCCACGCCATAATAAACCTGCCGGTCAAAAAGGATTGCGCCTGCGGGCATGCCCTGGAAAACGCTATAATTACCGATCCCCGCTTGATCCCGCCTAAAGCGAAAGAAGACCTGAGTATTATCATTGGCAAATACATAAAGTAATATATGGATAGAGATGCAGTTAAATTTCAATTGTGCGCCCACCCTCATCGGCAGTGTACCCTACACTGACCCGGCTGAGGCATGCGCTACGATAAGCAAACATCTGAAAGACCTGCCGGCCTGGCCTCAACTGCCCCGCAGGGTAAACCTGGAGAACCTGTACATTCAATACAGCGAGGGCTTCCCAGGCATCGAGATCGAAAACGAAAAGATACGGGTTGAAAAAGGCGCCGGTTTCGATAATGAGCTGGAAAAGATATACACCGATGCACACGAAGCTAAATCCGACCGGTGCGCGGTCAGCAAAGAGTACGCCGCCGGCCTGCATAGCTTTGCCTCGGGTCAAAAATCAAAAATTCCTTTAGCCAAGGGCCAGCTTATCGGACCGGTAAGCTGGGGCTTATGTGTAACCGATCACACGGGAAAAGGCATTATCTACGACGATGCGCTGGCGGATGCAATCGGCAAGTTCTTGAGATTAAAGGCAGCCTGGCAGGAGGCCTTCCTGAGTTCCATCGCCCGGCAGACCGTGATCTTTATCGATGAACCCTATCTCACTTCCCTGGGGTCTGCTTTTATAGCGCTGCCCAATGAACAGATCTCGCAGTTGATCAGCGAAGTGTTGGCAGGCATATCCGGGATCAAAGGCATCCACTGCTGCGGGTCAACCGATTGGTCACTGCTGTTGAACTTACCGGCTGATATCATCAGCTTTGACGCCTACAACTACCTTGACTCGATCCTGTGCTACCAGGACGACCTGTGCTCTTTCGTCAAAAAGGGCAAGGCCGTAGCCTGGGGCATTGTCCCCAATGATGAAGACGTATTGAGAAAAGAGTCGGTCGCTACCCTTTACGACCGCTTCTGCGACGCACTGGCGCCGCTGACCCGTGAAGGGATACCCATCCGGGACCTGGTCCGGCAAAGCATAATAACCCCGACCTGCGGCCTGGCATCTTTATCTCAAGATGCCGTGGAACAGGTATTTGAGCTGCTAAACGGTGTCTCCGGCAGGATTCGCCGGAAATACAGCTGATAAAAGCAGGCTGGCTTGAAATTCTGAGCTACTTTAGCGATAATACTGTACACATTCTTATTAAAAAGAGAATCAATAAAGGATATGAAATGAACAAAAGTAAAAAAATGGCCATAATCAAACACAGGCGCAAGAGGAGGAAGTTCGAAGAGCGCCGCAGGTCTTTAGCCGTGTTGGCCGGTGAGCATAAGCCGGTTGTCAAACAACCGGTTAAGAAAGAAGTGGAAATGCCCAAACCGATTAAGGCTATTGCCGATATGTTGAAGCCGAAGAAGGCCGCACCGGTTAAAAAAGTAGCACCCAAGAAAGAGAAACCCGTAGCTGCGAAAAAGGTCGAGGTTGTTGAAAAGGCGGAAAAACCCAAGAAAGCTCCGGTGAAAGCCAAGAAATCTGATACCGCGGTAGCACCGAAAGCAACTGAAAAGGCTGAGGCGCCCAAAAAGGCCGTGGTCAGAAAGAAGAAGCCCGAATCCGCCAAAGAGAGCTGATGGGGCAAGCTTATCTGCTCACCGGCATGCCCGGTACAGGTAAAACCACTATCATCCGGCAGGCAATAACCCAGTCAAAGCGCAACGCCGGCGGTTTTTTCACGCAGGAGATTAGAAGCGTAGGCATACGTGAAGGCTTCCGCATCGTTACACTTGAGGGCAAAGAGGCGGTACTTGCTCATATCGCCATAGATAGCCCGTTTCGTGTCGGAAAATACGGTGTCGATATCAGCGTCCTTGATACTATAGGAGTGGATGCCATTTATAACGCAGTTGCACACAACGACATTATTGTTATCGATGAGATCGGCAAAATGGAGCTTTTCTCTCCGCGCTTTATCACCGCGGTCCAGGATGCCATAAACAGCCCGAAAAAGGTGCTGGGAACGATAACCTTAAAACCGCATCCGCTGGCCGACACAATACGGCAAAACAGGAATATCAGGGTTACTGAACTTACCAGGCAAAACCAGAGTTTTGTTCTGGCTGAACTGATGGCCTGGCTTTCTTAGCTCGGTAATGGGAATCGACCTTCAACCAATCGGCGAAATAGACAGTGACGTGCTGACGGGTATATCCGCCGGCCTGGTCAGCGCTTTCGGCAACCCCGTAAGGATAAAGCCTGCCATCGGCGTCCCTGAGAGTTCCTACGTTCCGGACAGGAACCAGTACCTCGCCGACCTGATTCTCGCCGTGTTAAAAACACATCAAAAGGCAGACCGCAGGCTCCTGGGTGTGGCCGATATCAACATTTATTCCCGGGGGCTGAACTTTGTTTTTGGGCAGGCCGATTACCACAACAGGATAGGCGTTATATCCTTGACCCTGCTCAAAGAGGAAAACTACGGATTGCCGGGAGATGCTGCGCTGCTCATAGAAAGGGCGCAAAAAGAAGCGGTACATGAGCTGGGCCACACTTTTGGATTGGGACATTGCCAGGATGGAACCTGCGTTATGCATTTCTCCAACAGTTTAATCGACACCGATGTAAAGAAGGTACATTTTTGCCGGCGCTGTCAGCCTAAATTAGGTTTATGAGAAAGGCACCTAATATATTTGACAGGCGCCGGGTATCTCTTAACTTAAATTTCGGAGGATAAATTGAGTAAACTGGATGACTACAGCGGTGAATTTAACCCGAACCTGAAGCCGAGTGATTTCTCCCATGAAGCCCTGGAAAAATTAATCAAAACGTATGGCCAATTGTATAAGGCACTCGACGGCTTCTGGTACCTGGCACTTATGGAAAAGTCCGGCAATGCTGAGGCTCTGGCATGTGATATAGCCGTGTGGGAGAAACTGTGCGGATACGAGATGGAAAAGATAACCAAAAACTTCTCCTTAATGAAAGCGTTTCAACTCAGCCCCTGGGCATGGAACCTTAAATGGGATTTTGAAGTGCTGGGTGACAACCACATCATATGGAAGGTCACACATTGCCCGACTGTCAAAGCGCTGGAGCGCGAAGGACGGGGCCGGGAAAATGATATCTGCAACAATGTCGAGGTCAGGTTAAACCGGCTTTACGCGTCATTTTTTAATCCCGCAATACAGGTAAACTGCCTGAAAACCCCTCCACGCGCTGATGATAACGATTACTATTGCCGCTGGGAATTTAAATTGTGAGTACTTTCGTTCTATTGTATTTCCTAATTCCCGGAAATGGCATTGACAATTATTTACTTTTCATGTAAAGTTATATCACAAGCGAATACCCATGCGCAGACTACCATGGCAATTTTGTCAGAATAATGTATCGCTGTAATACAGTGCTGCAATAGATCGAAACGAGGGATAGGTATAGTCTGATATTGCGAGGATATTAAGAAGGTTTTGACACGGAAAAGAGAATGAGATGTTTCGGGCTTTTCTTGGTACTCCTACTTCTGCTGTCTTCTTTTACTGTCGTGTTGCCCGAGAAAGCACTGGCAGCTGACGACGGTTCATGCGACTCATGCCAAACAAAGCAACTTTCAGGACCTGGTACTCAACCACAACAATATCCATTCATGCATCCTTCCGAGCAAGATTTCCAAAAATTTGTGGAACGCTATAATAGTGCCCCCAAGGCCTATGCCGATTCTCAGGTGCAGCAAAATTTTATGACCTCGCCTTATTCATCCAGCACGTCTAACAACCTTCTGAACTATTTGCAGTATTCTCCGTCTGAGCGTAATCAGGGCTCATGCGGCAACTGCTGGGCGTGGGCAGGAACCGGGGTAATGGAGATTGCATTGCAAGTTCAGAACTCATACAAAGACCGGCTTTCCGTGCAATACATCAATTCCTGCGAATCATCGAAAATTGGAAAGACCTGCTGCTCCGCAGGATCGCTATATGATGTTGCGCATTTCTACACTGCAACCGGTAGGGCTATTCCCTGGAGCAATACTAACGCAAACTGGCAGGATGGTAGCGCATCATGCAGTACAAGTTGCAACTCTATTTCTACAACACCTTATTACCCTATCCAATCTATAAGTGAACGCCAGATTACTACACAAGGGATTTCACAGGCAACAGCTATCTCTAACATCAAGGGAGTTCTTAACCAAAACAAAGGCGTCTGGTTTGCCTTTTATGGGACTAACTCAGATATGAACACATTCGGCACCTTTTGGTATAATCAATCAGAGAGCATTATCTGGAGCCCTGCTTTCACCGGGGGACATGTGGTAGGACATGCCGTCCTGTGCGTCGGTTACAATGATGACGACCCCAACAATAGATATTGGATCATGCTCAACAGCTGGGGAACGGCCTACGGCAATCGACCCAACGGACTTTTCCGTCTGAATATGAACATGAACTATGACTTCAAGGACAGCTCGGGATTTAATTCTTATTACTGGCAAACACTTGACATGACCTATACAGCTCCTGCTTCCATCACCGTCACCTCACCCAACGGGGGCGAATCCTGGAATGCCGGCAGCAGCCATGCCCTCACCTGGACCTACAACAACAGCGTAAGCGACAGCTACGTCAAGATATACTACCAGAAGGGCAGCGCCACACCCGTTTCGATCGGCTATGCCCCCATAGGCAGCGCCGGCAGCGGCAGCTACAATTGGGCTATACCCTCAACTCTGTCCAGCGGCGCCGA
>JAPLHJ010000020.1 GCA_026389675.1 Chloroflexota bacterium
AAAAGCGTACAGGGTAAGGTAAGGGATATTATAGGTAGCAAACATTTCCACGAAGTCGCGGGCCCGTAGTGCGCCCTGCTTATGGCCATAAAGGCGCGGTTTGCCACGTTTTTTGGCCCACCTGCCGTTGCCGTCCATAACGATAGCCACATGCCGGGGTAGATTTGATTTCTTTGAATCAACCATTATTTGGCGGCATTATCCTTCAGTCCCTGCTGCTCTGCATCATTCAGTCCGAAGGTATTCCTGACCAGATGGTTAGCGGGCGTGCCAAGGGCTGCCGTATTGGGCTCAAGGTCATCAGCCAGGCATACATGGGAGCCGACGATGGAGTTCGGTCCCACGCGCCGTCCCGGCAGTATGCCAGAGTTTATACCTGTCTTGCAGTTGTTGCCGATAATAGCTCCGAAATGGTCCCTCTCCGTTCCCACGTTTTGTCCGCCGTATCTTACGGATATATCCTTCTCATCGAAGCGGAAATTAGCTGTTACGCTGCCTGCCCCAAATGAGCAGTTATTGCCGACAATTGAGTCGCCGATATAACTGGAGTGGAACCAGCAGCCGCTACCTATGTAAGAGCCTTTAATCTCTGTGGAAAAGCCCACTACGCAGTCTGCCCCGACGTGGCTGTATTCCCTGACAAGGGCGTTATTGCCGATAATGGTATTTGGCCCGATATAGACCGGCCCGCGTACGACCGCGTTCTCAAGGATGCGGACGTTTTCGCCCATGACTACATTACCAGCTACTGTAGCACTCTCAGAGACGGCCGCTGAAGGAGGGACCTTGCGCTGGCTACCGTCCAGAAAATACCTGACGACATCAAAGATATGCCAGGGATATTTAATCGGCGCCCAGAAACCTTCATATCGGACTACCTTGATCTTGTAGGCATGGCGTGCCATGCCGTCCAGGGCGCATTCATAGACGTCATCCCGCGTTGTCTGCACGATATCGATGTATTCAAATAGCTTATGAATGTCTGTGTGGAGGTGGAGCAATATGTTCACGAGGTCTCCGGGCTCCGTGCCAGGCTCCGGTTTTTCCACAATGCGTGTAAGCTCGTCGTGTTCATTCACCGCCAGGTAACCGCCCGGGAAATACTGTTTGACACGGAAGCCCAGCATATAGGAGGAGGCGGCCCGCTGTTTGTAGGCGTCCAATAAGATTCTATAGGCCGAGCTATCAAAAACATCGTTGGGGTTCACAACGATTACAGCGCTATCCAGGAGGGGCGCGGCGGCCTTCAGCGCATCAGCAATGCCGAGCGGCTGCTCCTGAAGAACGAATTGAAATTTTGCTCCCTTTATTGATGCTGTGATCTCTTTCACCTGGTCGATATTGCCTGGATTACAGATGATGACGAAATTGTCCAAACCAGCCTGCCGGGCCAGTTCTACCTGGTGTGCCAGCAGCGGGCTGCCCATGAAATCCAGAAGGAATTTGTCCTCGGTGATGGGGAACATCCTTTTCCCGATGCCGCCGCAAAGGAATACTACCTTCATGCTCCGGCCTCCTTAACTGCTTCTTGAACTATAACCATACCCCGGTTGAGCAAGCTGCGCGCAAATGTCCGGCTGCCGGATTCAGCAAGGACACGTACGGCCGGTTCAGTACCGCTGGCTCGGATCAGCATCCAGCCTTCGTCGAATTCGAAGCGCAGCCCGTCTAAATTGTTGAGGCGGGAGGTTTTCAGTGATAGTGCTTTCTTA
The DNA here is from genome assembly GCA_026389675.1 of Chloroflexota bacterium. Classification (GTDB taxonomy): domain Bacteria; phylum Chloroflexota; class Dehalococcoidia; order GIF9; family UBA5629; genus CAIMUM01. Next base: position 1,713 of record JAPLHJ010000020.1, read on the forward strand.
CTGACCAGTTCCATGGCCACCGCCTTATTTTCGTTTGGACAGGCCACATTGTCTTTATAAAAATGCAGAAGCGGGAGAGTATTGAGAAAAGACCTGATATCGGCAACCTGCCTGATTGAACCAAGCAAAGTCAGGGCTGCGAATATACTGTCGGGGGAGTAACCGGCCTGCGGCAGGATGTAGACCCCTACCGATTCAACGCCCAGTGCAGCATCGTTATCCCTGGCTAAATGGGCTGCGTAAACGTGCAGATGGCCAGGTCGGCGTTCTTCTGCCGCAGGAACTTGATGGTAGCCTGGAGTGTGTCCTCTTTGGGCTCCGGACTGCGGCCAGGGAAGCGTCCATCCGGCACATCGTTGACCGGTATGACTGTAAACCCAAGCTGCCGGAAAAGTTCACTGGCAAAGCCGGCGGCTGCGCCGTTGCCGGGGTCGATCATCAATTTGAGGCCGTAATTGAAGTTCCAGCCTGCGGTAAGTGCCCTGATAAACGCGAAATACTTGTCCTTCATGAGTGGGACCTGCTCGACTGCCCCGGTCTTTCCGGCGCGGAATCGGCCGCCGTAATAAATTTGCTCGACCTGCTCTTCCTGCGCCCGGCTGTACCCGATAGCATCTGCGTTGAATAGCTTTATACCGTTGAATTCCGGAGGGTTGTGGGATGCAGTAATCATCACACCGGCGCTGAAGCCAACCTCGCGTGTCAGCAGGGCAAGTGCCGGAGTCGGCAAGATGCCGGGTTGTGCCACGTTGATTCCAGTTTCGGTGAGCCCCTCGCTTACGGCGGACTTGATTAGTTCACGGCTCAGACGTGAGTCAGTCCCCAGGCAGACCGCCGCGCCGGAGGGCAGCAGCGTGCCGAGAGCCCTGCCCACGTTCTTGCATAATTCAGGAGTAAGGTCCTGGTTAACCACACCCCTCACTCCACTGGTGCCGAATAAAGGTTTGTTAATCATACACGTTTTAGGATTAACAAGATTATAACAGATGACATCTATGGCTGTGTACCCTGTTGCTTACCCGGTCAGTACGTCGCTATGTTCACCGATTGACCTGTCGGTTAAAGAATTGACTGGCGGTCAACCGACATCATATCTGGTTCACACGTAATTCGAGTTTGAAAATATTTGCGTCTATTTACATAAGATGTGTTGACAGTCCTGAAATTATCTGGTAGAGTTTTGCTTCGGTGTCCGGGGGAGGAGGAAAAAATAAGTAGAGAAAGGTAAAACGTGCTGACAATTATTGAAACGACGCTGGTCTACACCCTGTTACTTGGTTCTCTCTATCTGCTGGTTTCCATCGGTTTCTCCCTCATCTGTGGTGTTCTCAGAATCTTTCACCTGGGCTACGCCTACATCTTCGTGGCTACCATCTATCTCACCTGGCTGTTTTTCCACACGCTCGGCCTGCCGTTATGGCTATCGATCACACTTATGGTAGTTGTACAAGCGGGCATAGCTATTGCGATATATAAAGGGATAATAGCCAAATACCTGAAGATGGAGGAGAAGATCATCACCGGGTTGCTGTTGATTGCTATTATCTCCGAGCAGGCTGCCAACCGCTGGTTCCCGATCCAGTCGGCGGTGAACCTCCCCACTACCATAATACCGGGCAGCATAGCTGTAGCTTCCACCAATATATCTATACAGTTGTTATTAGCTGCCGCGGTGGGTATCGTGGTCACCGCCATCTTCGTGCTGTTCTTCCTTTTTACCAAAACGGGATTGGCTGTGCGGGCTATATCCTACGATATCAACTCGGCCAAGATCATGGGGATACAGGTTGAGCAGATCTACATGCTGATTATGGTGCTGGTTCTGCTCCCGGTTATCATCGCCATGCTGATGATAGCCCCGGTATGGGCGCTGGATCCGACGATGGGATGGGGCTACATGATAACGGCGATCCTTATCTCGGTGATGGGTGGACTGGGCAATATCAGGGGCACCATAATAGCCAGCTATATCATCGGGTTCACCCATGCCTTTGCATCCTTTATAATAGCTGAGCCCCGGTTTATGAACCTGCTGGCTATTGCCGTGGTAATAGTGATGCTTATCGTAAGGCCGCAGGGAATAGCGAAAACAGAAAGTTTGTGGTGATTAAATGGAATTTGAAGTAAAACGCGAAAAACTCGTGCTGCGTGCCGGCAAGCAAAAATTTGAATGGCACATCGAACCCAGGTACTGGCGCAATCCTTTGATCTATGTTGGTTTACTTTTCTTACTCCCGATAGTAACGTATTTCCTTTACCCCCAGATGCTGCCGACCATAATAGATGCCAACCTCCTGGCGGCGATCGCCATACCTCTGGGCTGGATGACGCTGGGTACCGGGCGCATGAATTTTGGACCGCAGTTCTTTATCGGCGCCGGCGGTTATGCCGCGGCGCTCTGCAGCATACATCTTGGCTGGCCGCCCGCCGTGACGCTGCTGGTGACTATAGTTACTGGCATAATCTTCGGATTGCTGATGAGCCCGTTGGCCATCCTCTCCGGTGGCCTGTATTACACCCTGCTGACATTGCTCTTCCCCCTGGTTTTCCTCGAGGTAACCTTCATTTATACGGACATTTTCAAGGGCGATACCGGCCTCTTCGGGGTGGCCCCCATGGTCGACGTGGGCTCATTCACACTAAACCAGTTAATGATATGCCTGCTGTCGCTGTTGATGATGCTGCTTTACATGTTCATAGTTGACAAGGTCACACGCTCCAAGTTCTCGGCATCGCTGGCCGCCATCAACGACGACGAAGAAGTGGCCGCAGCCATGGGCGTCAATGTCAACAAGATGAAGATAATCAGCTTTGCCATACCGGCGACCATGATCGCTGTGGTAGGGTGGTTCTACGCGCATTATTACAGCACCTTCTCTGGTATAACCTACCTGCCACTCACCTTCATGTTGAAGGTGCTGATGGTCAGCATGATCGGCGGCCGGGTACAGATATATGGCAACGTGGTCGGCGGATACTTCATCGCCTTCCTGGAACTCCTGCTGGGCATGGTGGTGGGCGATTATGCGCAGGTTGTTTTCCCTGTCATATTGCTGATACTCCTGCTCAGCCTGCCTGAGGGGCTATTTGGCCTGTACAGGAAGCGCCGCTATAGGGAATATCTGCCCACCCTGCACGTGAGGAGATAATAAAGTGACCGAGATATTGAGAGTGAACGGAGTTTCAAAACATTTCGGTGGCCTGATGGCCGTCAGTGATGTCAGTTTCTCGATAAACCAGGGCGAAACCCTGGGCCTGATGGGCCCCAATGGCGCCGGGAAAACGACGCTGATTAATCTTATCACCGGCAAATACCTTACAGATACAGGGGACATACAGTTCATGGGCCATGATATAACAAAGATGGTTCCTTACAAGAGGTGCAAGCTTGGCATAAGCCGTACCTACCAGATACCCAGGCCGTTTCCCGAATTAACCGCGCTGATGAGTGTTGCCGTCAGTGCGCTATATGGCAAGGACAGGATAAACCAGAGCCTCGAAGACGCCGCGACAGAGGCCACGCATTACCTTGAATTCTGCGGCCTGTTCAGCAAGCGCAACGTATTGGGAAAGGACCTGACCCTTTTTGAGGCGAGGGGCCTTGAGCTGGCCAGGGCACTGGCCACTACGCCTAAATTGATCTTTGTCGATGAGGTGATGGCTGGCCTGAATCCTGGTGAAGCGATGAAGGCGGTGCGCCTGCTTGAGCGCGCCAAGGAAGAGTTTGGTGTAACCATACTCTGGATCGAGCACGTGATGGCGGCCCTGATGAAAGCGGCGCAACGCGTAGTGGTGCTGCATTACGGCAAGAAGATTGCCGAGGGCCCGCCGCAGGAAATTGCCAACGACCCGTACGTAATAGAATGCTACTTGGGATCGTGCCATGCTTGAAGTTAAAGATGTATATGTTGCCTACGGCATCACGCCTGTGCTTCACGGCGTGAATATGACAATCAATGCTAATGAAATGGTGGCATTGCTGGGGTCCAACGGAGCAGGCAAATCCACCCTGATCAATACTATACTGGGCATGTTGAAGCCGACCAAGGGCGTCATTCTATTCGAGGGGAAGAATATCGAAAAATTGCCACCCCATGAGATCGTCAAGCGGGGCATAGCGCAGGTGCCCGAAGCCCGGCGCATCTTTCCCTACATGACCGTAACCGACAACCTGCTGGTTGGGGCTTATAACAACAATGCGTGGTCTTCCAGGAAGAAAACCCTGGAGCGCGTATTCGCCATGTTCCCGATATTGAAAGAGAGGAAAGGCCAGTCCGCCGGCACCCTGAGCGGTGGCGAGCAGCAGATGATGGTGATAGGACGGGGACTGATGTCCAACCCCAAACTATTGATGGTCGACGAGCCATCCCTCGGCCTGGCGCCCAAGATACTCGAGCTGGTTTACGACACTATCAGCAAATTAAAAGATGAGAAAATCACCACGATATTGTCCGAGCAAAATGCCCAGCAGGCCCTGCTCATCGCAAGCCGCGGTTACATCATGGAAAATGGACGGGTAGTACATACGGATAAAAGCGAGAATTTGCTGGATAGTGACCTGGTTAAGAAAGCCTACCTGGGGATTTAAAATATGGAAAATTATTTCGACTATACAAAAATGATATTCGACCCCACCAAAATAAAAGAGAAACCGGAGGTGTTCAAGGGGCTGAGGGTGCTGGATTTCACGCACGTTGTGTACGGACCTACGGCGGCCAAGATTCTCGGCCAGTATGGCGCAGAGGTAATTAAATTCGAATTGCCATGGGTCGGCGATCTCTGGCGGTTCGGCGTATACTGGGGCAATTTCTGGAGGCATTCCAGTGTATGCTTCCACTTCGTGCAGTACGGAAAATATTTCTTTGCGCTCAACCTCAAGCTCCCCAAGGCCAAAGAGATCATCTTGAAGATGGCGGAGAAAGCCGACGTTGTCATCGAAAATTTCGCTGCCGGCACCACCGATACCTGGGGCATTGGCTACAGCCAGTTAAGCAAGGCGAACCCGGGCATCATTTACCTCAGTTGCGCGACCTATGGCCAATACGGGCCGATGCGCTTTTTCCCGGGATGGGACCTGCTGGCGCAGGCAGCCAGCGGCGCTATCGCACTGACCGGTTATCCGGGAACAGATAAGTATTACAAGCTGCCCGACTATGTGGGCGATTTCTTCCCCGGCAATATCGGCGCTATGGCGGTCATCATGGCGTTGAATTACCGCAATAAGACGGGCAAGGGGCAATATATCGACCTGGCCCAGGGCGAAGCTTTAATGAGGATACTTCCCAACTTTACGTATGAAAGCATTACCAATGAAGACCTCGGCCGCGTGGGTAATACGGATCCCACCATGGCGCCGTCCGGCATCTTTAAGTCCTGCGACGGAAAATTTGTGGCGGTTGCCGCCGCTACCGACGAGCAATACAAGGGGATTTGCGAAGCCATGGGGCGGCCGGACCTGATAAACAAGTATAAGGATACATTTGAAAGGCTTAAGGCCCAGAATGCGCAGGAATTGATCGATGCCACATCCAAGTGGGTCGGCAGCAGCAATGTTGATAACCTTGTTGAACTGGCCAAGAAACATCATTTTGCCATAGCGCAGGTAGAAGACGATTACGAGATTACTCATGATGAATGGCGGCAGGAGAGGGGCAGTGTGATTGTATTCACCGATGAAATGTACGGGAAATTAATGTTGCCAGGCCCGTCTGCCATGCTTAGCAAGACGCCCGGCAGGATCAAATGGCTGGCAAGGCCGTTAGGCTATCACAACCGTTACATCCTTAAGACGATACTCGGCTATTCAGATGAGGAAATCAAGCAACTGGAGAAGGAACGGGTTATCGGTAACTGGGACGACAGGCCCGGAATCAAGCCGCCTGTTTATTACGATATCGACAACGATCCCATGTTCAATTACAAGTGAGAAAAATTAGGGCAGATATATGAGCAATAAAGAAAAAGAACAGATCCTGGTAAGATACGGCGGCAGCCGTAAAGAACGTGAGATATTCCTCAAGGGCATGATGAGCCCGGAAGGCAAAGACGAGGTGCTGGATGACGCGGTAATACTCGATGTAAGTTACGCCAATTTATCGGGTGACATATGCTCAAGCATATATGCGGAATTCGGCGCCGAGGTAATCAAGATCGAGCCCCCCGAGGGTGACCCCTCGCGCAAGATCACACCTTATGGTGTGAACCGCAATGGCGTTGGAGTCCCCTTCATCATGGAGGCGCGCAACAAACGTTATATGACCCTGGACCTCAGGGAGGAAGCCGGTAGGGAAGAATTCAAGAAACTGGCGAAAAAAGCCAATGTGATCATCGAGACTTATGAGCCGGGTAAAATGGATGCCTGGGGCATCGGCTACCGGCAATTGAGCGAGATCAACCCGGGACTGGTGTACATTGCTATCAGCCCCTACGGCCAATATGGGAAGAAGGCCCAGGAATTCATTGGTATCCCCGATTCTGATATTACTGCCCAGGCGGCTTCCGGTTTGCCTGCAAATATTGGAGATATGCCGGGAGAAGGGGAGCCATGGAACTGGCCGTTGAGAGCCGGTGTCTGGTTGGGCTGGTACATATCGGGCGTGGAGGCAGCCCTGGGTGGCGCTATTGCGCGGTACTATACAAAGGCCACCGGGGAAGGCCAGATGGTGGATGTGGCCACTGCCGATTCGTATGCTTCGCTGGTGGGTTATCCTGTAACCATCGGTTTTACCTGGGACAAGGCCCGGCCGAGGATTGGCAAGCATGATTTTGCCATATACCCTTATGGATTCTGGAAGAGCAAGGACGGCATCGTTGCCATAGCCGCCGGCCGTGACCACGATTTCAGGGCATTGCTAAAAGTACTCAATCTCTGGAAGCACGAAGACGACTACCGTTTTACCTTTGACCGCATTCCCGACATCCTCACCCAGATAGAGGAATTTTACAAAATCATCGAAGAGCAGACGACTAAATATACCTCCGGCGAGCTGGTCAAGAAAGCCCTTGACTACAGCATCAAATCCGCCCGTTCAAAATGGCGGGGTGGTGGCGTGCCGATCATTATGGAAGTGCAGAAGCCGGCCACCGCCAGGCAAAACCCGCACTGGAACAAGCGGCGTTCATTCCAGGAATTTGACGATGAGATGCTGGGTAAATTCACCATGCCGGTTAACTTTATCAAGATGTCCGAATCTCCCCCGCGTGTCAAATGGGTGAAATGCGGCATTGGCCAGGATAACGCTTACATCCGTGAGAAATATCTCAAGTAAAGAGTTTTATATAACGGTTAATAAAGGGGCCTCAATTAAGGCCCCTTTTCTTTGTCCAACGTACTCTTAAGACAATAGCCTAAAAAAAGTGCCTCCCAGGGGAACACCCGGGAGGCACTAATCGTGACCCAAATAAGCAGCCTGCTATTTCGTGTAATTGAGATCGAAAGAAGTGTCCTTGGTCATCGTGCCGTAGGAAATAGTTGCCTTGCCCGCCACGTTGTAGACGCACGGGCCGTCAGGAGAAGCGGCCCAGGTTTT
>JAPLHJ010000264.1 GCA_026389675.1 Chloroflexota bacterium
GAAATACAGCAATTTTTAGCAATTTAATCATTCTTTCACATTCCAACCCTTTTAAATAGCAGAGAGCTTTTAGTAGATAAAACTTTACATATAATATCACCAAATCAGGGGCGTGTAATTCTTCATATGTTATTGTTTTCCGCAGTCATTAATCACTTTGATAGTAATGTTGGGTAGCTTAGCGCAACCGTGGAAAATAATTGCTGGTATCGGCAGCCTTAATATTCTCTTCACCCCTTATAATAATCTGGCGTGGTTCCAACGGACCCAGAGCATATCTTATCGATAATGGAACTATAGTTAATATGGAACTTAATTCACCGTTCGCCCGATGGCTAAGTAGGGAAAGTTTGGGATCTGTCTTTAATGGTGTCAGTTTTAGCTTTAGAAAATTGCATAGTGGGGCATTCTGGACAGTTCCCGAACTCCTGTTTGAGAGTAATAGGCTTATTCCAGCACTCGTTCGGCTTTTGTGGCAATGGCATTATTACTCTTGCGCCTGCCGCACCTTTTCTTCGGCGCTTCTTTCGCAGGGCCAGACCGTCCTCATGATAAATTCTTTCCGTGCGTTTATGATTGATCACCAAACCCTCTCGTTTCAGCATAATGTGGAGCCGGGGACTACCAAACCGTTTCCTCTGACCGGCCAGCTCGCGAAGCCGCTGTCGCATGGCAGCATCATTATTCGGTTTCGGCTGGTAACGATACACCGAGGTCGATATATTGACCAGCTTGCACGCTTTCCTTTCGCTCAGCCCATGGCTTTCCCTGGTATAGGAGACCGCCAGGCGTTTGGCCCTGGGCTTTAGAAGTTTTTTGACAGTAGGTCCTTCAGCGCACGGATATCGAGGGCCTGCTCCCCCACGATCTGTTTCAGACGGCGATTCTCATGCTCAAGAAACTTGAGCTTTTTCAGGTCGCTTGTTGTCATCCCAAAATATTTGGCTTTCCAGTTGTAATAGGTGGCGTCGCTCATTCCATACTTGCGACAGAGATCAGAAACTTTAGCTCCGGCTTCTCCCTCTTTGAGAACATTGATGATCCGTTCTTCCGTATACCGCCTTGCTTTCAACTGAGTCATCCCCTGATATTTTATTTATTCCGAGGACTCTAAGATAAGATGCTGCGGTTTTACGGGGGAACGTCACTGGTAGCTGAGGCAGGAACGTATCAGGTGCGGCGTCATTGGCTCACAGGATCGCGACAAGGCCAAACGGACATATTCATAGACAATCTGCCAGGTTTTCCCGACGGGATTGATTCTAACGGGAAAGATACTTTCTGGTTGGCGCTGGTTTCGCCGCGTGATCCGAGTGTTGATGTGTTGCTCTCGGAACCTTACCTAAGAAAATAATCATGCGTTTACCCCAAGCAATGATGCCTGCGGCGCAAAACTATGGATTCGTTTTAGGATTGGATGATGATGGCCGCGTTGTCCACAATCTGCAAGACCCATCAGGGTCATATGCTCAGATAACTAATGCTGTGGAGAATAAAGGAATCCTTACCTAGGAAGCCAGGTAGAGGACTTCATAGGACGTTTGCCGCTGTCTAAAGGAATTAACCTCAAATAAAGCCACTCTCTACAATGTACCGACCATCAAAACAAGCGGGGCTGAAAGGCCCCGCTTAATTATTTAACTTCGTATGACGCCGCCTGGCCCTCTCATCCAATGGCTGTGATAATTACGTCCTTCATGCCCTGTGGTATCCCAATAGAATGAAGCGTACTGATTTTGGTAATAACATCATGTACGCAATAAATGCGCATGCCCCGAACCATCAGGATAGATAATGATGACCAGTAATCACTACTCATCTGTCCGGTTTTAGGGTTTCAGCCCGGTGATCATGATTTTTGTCTTCTTCGGTCATCTTGCAGAACAGATCACCTTTATCGCACTGCGTACATTCAATCTGCACCGTGGTATGACCTATGCCAAACTTATTACGCATTATATCCTCGATCTGCAGTTGCACGCGTTCCGCCTCACTGATCGAACAATCATCCATACGTACATGGCAGCTCATGGCGTGTAAATTGGATGAAATACTCCAGACATGCATGTCATGCACATCCTTTATTACCGGGATGCTTTTCATCGCCTCAAGTACTTCTTTAATGTTGATGTCGCCAGGCACCGCCTCCAGCAAAATCTTCAGCCCTTCCCTGAAAATCCCCCAGGCAGCGAATATTATTATCAGGCTGATGAGTATGCTCACAGCAGCATCAACCCAGTAAAGCTTGGTGACCATTATGATGATTGCACCTGAGATTACGCCAACCGAGGCCAATGCATCGCCGAGAGCATGCCAGAACGCGCTTTTTACGTTCAGGCTCTCTCCCTGCTCTTTGTGCAGCCAGCTTGCTACGAATATGTTGGCTGCTAGGCCGATCACGGCTATCGCCAGCATCAACATGCTGTTGATCTCAGGTTGCTGGTAAAAACGCTGGTAGGCTTCGAACAAAATAATGCCTGCTATGGCCAGTATGGTCAGAGCATTAACGATGGCGATGATAACTCCCACCCTGTGATAGCCGAAGGTCATACGGCTGCTGGAGGGACGCGCAGCCTGCCGGACCCCGTACCAGCTAAGCAGCAGCGCTATGCCGTCAGCAAAGACATGACCAGCATCGCTCAATAGTGCGAGGCTATTGGATAACATACCGCCCACTAACTCCAGGACAAGTATTACAGCGGTGATGATTATCCCGTATTTTAACTTGGTGTCAATACCAATTACATTATGATGGTGCTCGCTCAATTAAATCACCCAACTTTCATTTTTCTCAGGTGTACCCGTGACCCTCCCACACTCTTAATATCACAGCTTATTTAGAACCTGGCGATTACTTGAGGGCATCCTCTGTTCTGTTTCCTCCACTGCTAGCGAATTTCACCTTTTTCTCTTCCATGATATGTTTTCCTGTCCCAAGGCATAGCTGTTTTTCACAGACACCTCTATACTTCATTGATTTTTTCTTGCCCTGTCTATTACTTCATCAACGCCTTCCCTTGTTTTGAATTCAAGTGGATTACAGCCTATTTGGCCGCGTTTTATCATTTTTCTCAGGTCTTCGATGTATCTAAGAGCACCTGGCTCATCCTGGTCCATGATTATTTGCTCTATCCGTTGGATTTGTTGGTCATCTAATGAAATCAACGTCTTGGTCATTTATTGGACTCCGCATGTACCATTGCCCCCGCAGCAGGCAGGATTTACAACATTGAAATAGACGCAGCCGACAGACGTATTTCCGACGCTGTCGGTTATCATGGCAAAGACCGTGTAGTAACCGGGAATCCCTGGCGAGATCCAGCCGATTCTCGATGCTGTTCCGTCCTTTACACCGGTCCCCTGAATTTTACCGCCGTTGCACGACCATTGATATTTGTACTGCTGAAA
>JAPLHJ010000142.1 GCA_026389675.1 Chloroflexota bacterium
ATTCGTTGACCCGCTGGGCTCGGTGATAATCGGCCTTTTTATTGTACAGTCCATCTACAATATCAGTGCTATGTCCGTGTACGACTTATTAGACCGTGCACTGGAAGAGTCGCTGCAATTAATCATACTGCGTGAATTAGCCGGCTATTTTGACGAATATGAAGCCATCCATGGTATCCGGTCGCGAAGGTCAGGCGCCAATGTGTATGTGGAGATATTCCTGGAATTCGACGGGGAGAAGAAGATGGCCGAAGTCCAGCAAGTGATTAATTCCATGAAAGCCAATCTGGAGAAGAAAATCCACGGCAGTGAGATCGTGATTTCACCTGCGACCGCAGATGTCGCCTGATCTCGGCGGGATAGTTGAGAGTTTGCATGGTAAACAGTGAGAAACATGACTGACCAGATATTGACGTTAGAAGCTGCCGTTCTTGACGATATCCCCCGCATTATAGAATTTGTCGTCAGTTGGCTGGAACGCCGTGGGCTTGGAAAATACTCTTTTCCGTTGGAGACGGCAGTGGACGAAGCAAGCACCAACGTTATAAAGCATGCCTATGGAGGAAGGGGGGGATTTTTCGAGATATCATGTGACACACAGGGAAAAGATATAGTTATCAGTATCAAGGACCGTGGAAAACCCTTCGATCCGGGCTCAGTTCCGCAGCCGGATGTTAGTGCCGACCTGGAGAACAGGAAAATAGGTGGACTGGGAATATACATAATGAAGAAGATGATGGACGAAGTAAAGTATAGTTTCGATGTAATACAGGGGAACAGGCTGGAAATGCGAAAAACGATGGGACCGGCCGGCGAATCCTTGCCTGACCTATGATAATATCGTTGAGTGCCCGCTCTGTAAGGTGGTGAATGCCCTGTCCCGCCAATATTTAGCGTCTACGCGTGCTTGAGAGCGACGCTTTCGAGGACGTTAGCCACGTCCTCGCACATATCTGTCGCGCTCTCCATGTGCTCGTAAATCTCGCGCCATTTAATGATATCGGCAATGTCCGAATCATCCTCAAAAAGTTCCGTCAGTGCGGTGCGGTAAATAGTATCGGCCAGGTTCTCCAGCCGGTTTATCTCCACGCAACTATTCAAGATCTTCTCCAGGTTCGAATTGTGCCGGCGCAGGCTGGGCATCACATTTTCAACTTCCGTGGTGATCTGGACAAGAATGTCTGCCAGTTCCCGGGCGCGTTTGCCAGGAGTTTTGACTTTATATAGCACCATGGTATCGGCCGACGATTGAATGAGATCTGTGACATCGTCCAGCGAATGTGCCAGCAGGCCGATATCTTCGCGGTCAAAAGGAGTGATAAAAGAGCGGTTCAACTGGAACATTATCTCGTGTGTAATGGTATCGCCCTGGTGTTCTATTTTGGTCATTTCCTCCAATTTCTCATCAAAACATTCCCAGCTGTAGATCATATCTTTGAGGCTTTCGGCTGCCCTTACCATGTTCTTGGCGCTGACCTCGAAAAGGTCAAAGAACTTGTCATCCCGGGGCATCAAGTTGAACTTAAACATAACTGACGGAAAAATTATAACACAGTCGCAAGCTGATTGACATCAAGCAACGGGCGGCTTATCCTATCAATACTTTGGAGAGGAGGGGTATTTATAAAATGTCTGAAATTTGCTGGTTATCCGCAGTCGAACTCATTGATGCTTATAAAAAGAAGAAGTTCTCGCCGCTGGAAGTGGTGCAGTCTCAGCTCGAACGAATTGCCAAGATCAATCCAAAGCTCAATGCCTTCGTTACACTTGTAGCGGATCTCGCCCTGATCGCAGCACGTGAATCCGCCAAAAGATACCAGGATGGAGTACCGGGGGCGCTTGATGGTGTGCCGGTAGCTATTAAGGATAATACGTTTACAAAGGGGATAAGGACCACCGACGGCTCAAAGCTTTATGAGGATTTTGTACCCGACAAGGATGCGGTACTGGTATCAAGGCTGAAGGATGCCGGCGCCATCATACTCGGCAAGACCAACCTGCCTGAATTCGGCCTGGTTGGCATTACGGATAATGTCCTCTTTGGCAAAACACTCAACCCATGGAATTTAAGCAGGACGTCTGGCGGTTCAAGTGGAGGCTCAGCGGCAGCGGTTGCTGCCGGACTGTGCCCGATTGCGCAGGGCAATGATGGCGGCGGATCGATACGCATTCCTTCCAGCTTCTGTGGTGTCTTTGGTCTGAAGCCCACATATGGGAGGGTGCCTTATTACCCGCATATTCCGGGCTGGGAGACAATTAACCACGAAGGACCCATAACCCGTACGGTAGAGGATGCAGCGCTTATGCTGGATGTAATGGCCGGGCCATCTATCTACGACCAGAATTCATTGCCTGAATACCCCGGCAAGTTCCGTGAGGATATGAAAGGAAATATCCGCGGCATGCGTATCGCTTACTCCTCGGATTTGGGCGCCGGCTTACCCGTCGACCGGGAGGTGCTGGAGATGACCATGAAAGCTGCCTTTAGCTTCCGGGAGATGGGCTGCCATGTGGATGAAATTAAGCCGGGCTGGATCAGCATGGAAGGAGCGTTCCTGACCACGGTGCTATCGGAAACATATACCGCGTTATTCAGCCAGATGGAAAAGTATAAGAGCGTTGCCTACCCGCCTTACCTGCCTTTCATGGATTTTGCAGGGACCTTTACCAACCGCGACTTGATCCAGGTACAGTTTGACCGCCAGAAGCTTACCTGTCAGGCAGCCGAGGTGTTTGAAAAATATGACCTGCTGCTCACGCCCACCACCGCGGTTACCGCTTTCGAGGCAGGGCCACTGGGTCCGGCGAAAATCAATGGCCATGAGGGCAGCCCGAGCAACTGGGTCAGCTTCACATTCACATTTAATTTCCTCGGTCAGCCGGCAGCTTCAATTCCCTGCGGGTTCAATTCGGAGGGGTTGCCTGTCGGCCTGCAGATCGTCGGCAGGCGGTTTGACGAAGCGCTGGTATTGCGCGCTGCCGCGGCTTATGAAAAAGCGCACCCGTGGGCCCATAAAAAACCCGGACTATAGAAATATAACACGCAAATTTCCGGCGTGAGAAAAACAGGGAACGGCGTTGGGCGCCGGTTTATTGACGCAGCATATAAGGCAGGTTTATTCGAGCAGGAAGAGATAACGGGCTATTATCTTATGGAATACACTCTGGGTATTGACCTGGGGACAACAGGCGTTAAAGTCCTCCTTGTCTCGGAAAAGGGTGAAGTTGTCGCATCCGGTAACGGGGAATACCCGCTGCTTGTGCCCAGGCCTAATTGGGCCGAGCAGGATGCTGAAGCCTGGTGGGATGCGACGGTTTCTGCCGTGAGAAGTTGCCTGGCGGAAGCCTGCGTAGCGGTGGGGAAAGAGGTGAAAGTGGCTGCCATAGGGCTTTCCGGCCAGATGCACGGCTCGGTTTTCCTTGGTGATAAAGGGGAGGTTCTGCGGCCCGCCATCTTGTGGAATGATCAGAGGACAGTTGATCAGTGCCGGCAGATCACAGCTATGGTCGGCGCGGAAAGGCTGGTTGAGCTTACTTCGAACCGGGCGTTGACCGGCTTCACCGCGCCCAAGATATTATGGCTTAAGCAAAACGAACCGGAATCCTATGCTAAGGTCAATAAAATCCTGTTGCCCAAGGACTATATACGCTACAGGCTGGCCGGTGTCTTTGCTACCGAAGTTTCCGATGCCTCGGGGACATTGCTTTTCAATGTCAGGGAACGTAAATTGTCGGTTGAAATGCTTGATGCGCTCGAAATCCCCGGTAACTGGCTGCCCGATTGTTTTGAATCCACTGTAGTCAGCAGCCGTGTTAGTGCGGACGCGGCCAGGCTGACCGGCCTCGACAGGGGTACACCTATCGTGGGGGGTGGGGGAGACCAGGCGGCCGGGGCCGTGGGGGAACGGCATAGTGAATACAGGTGTTGCGTCCTGTGTACTGGGAACAAGCGGCGTTGTTTTCTGGCATTGCGATACACCTGCTTACGATCCCCTGGCCAGGCTGCATTCATTCTGCCATGCTGTTCCCGGCAAGTGGCATATGATGGGAGTTACACTGGCTGCCGGGGGTTCACTGCGCTGGTTCCGCGATACTCTTTGCCAGGATATCAAAGCGGATGCCGGAAAAAAAGGTATCGATCCCTATGAAATAATTGGCGGGATGGCGCAGGAGATATCAGCGGGCGCGGAAGGATTGTTATTCCTTCCCTACCTGGCAGGGGAGAGGACGCCCTATTCTGATGCCGATGCCAGGGGTGCTTTCCTGGGACTGTCGCTGCGCCATACCAGGGCACATATGGCACGGTCGGTGATGGAAGGGATAACCATGAGCCTCAAAGATTGCCTGGATTTAGGGGAGCAGAGTGGGGTGCAGGCGTCCCGCATATTCCTTTCCGGTGGAGGCGCCAGGAGCGCGTTCTGGCAACAGATGGCCGCCGATATATTTGAGATTGAAGTGGCGAGGGCGGGCAGCGACGAAGGCCCTGCCTACGGCGCAGCCCTGCTGGCGGCTGTCGGTGTGGGAATACATGAGTCGGTTCAAGCGGCGTGCGCAACATGCGTCAGGGTAAAAGACACTGCGAAGCCCAATTCAGCGCAAGCCGACAGGTACAGGCGCCTCTACGGGATTTATCGTACGCTTTACCCTGCTCTGACGGGATTCTACAAGATGGATGCCTCGTTTATTAATGGATATGCCTGATGGCTGGCTTACGGCCGGGGGGAGATAGTCATATGGAGATTTACCGCGACGGTTCTAAACCGGTGCCTGAAAGGGTAGCTGATCTGCTTGCCAAAATGACGCTGCCGGAGAAGATTGCCCAGATCGGCTCGGTCTGGGCAATGGAGGTGCTGGAGGACAGGAGGTTTTCAGGGGAGAAAGCTTTAAAGCTGATTAAAAATGGGTTGGGAGGGGTCAGCCGGGCCGGGGTCGGGACTGGTCTGGGACCCGGCCGGATAGCCGTTTTTGTCAATGACCTGCAGAGGTTCCTGGTGGAAAATACCAGGCTGGGCATCCCCGCCATTGTCCACGAGGAGTGCCTGACCGGCTTCATGGCCAGGGAGGCCACCATATTTCCCCAGATAATCGGTATGGCCAGCACCTGGGAACCCGGTCTGGTGCAGAAGATGATGGAAGTGAGCAGGAGGCAAATGCTGGCCGTCGGTGTGCGCCAGGGGCTTTCCCCGGTCCTGGATGTAGCCCGGGACCCGCGATGGGGCAGGATGGAGGAAACCTTTGGCGAAGATCCTTATCTCATAGCGAGAATGGGCGTAGCCTACGTCCGGGGATTGCAGGGCGATGATATCAGTAACGGGGTTATCTCCACCGTAAAGCATTTTGCCGGCTACGGCAAGCCGGAGGCAGGCCTTAACCACGCACCCTCAGATATCCCGCCGCGTATGCTGCGGGAAGTGTATCTTTACCCCTTTGAAAAGGCGGTCAGCGAAGGTGGTGCGTGCTCGGTCATGAATGCCTACCAGGAAATAGACGGAATGCCCTGCGCTGCATCCCTGGAACTATTGACAACCATACTGCGTAACGAGTGGGGGTTCGATGGCATGGTGGTATCTGACTACTACGCGGTGCTAATGTTGCATACCTTCCACCGCATAGCCTCCGGCCGGGTAGAGGCTGCCCGTCTGGCGCTGTCTGCGGGGATAGACATGGAGCTTCCCAGGAACGACTGCTATACGGAAGCGCTTGTAGAGGAAGTTGCCGCCGGAAAATTCATGGTTGACATAATAGACCGTGCTGTCGCCAGTGTGCTCAAGATGAAATTCAGGCTCGGGCTTTTTGAGAAACCGTATGTTGAGAGTCCCGACGTAACGAAGATATTCGATACCGTAGATAACCGTGCCCTGGCGTTGGAAGCGGCTCGCAAATCGATAGTGCTCTTAAAGAACGAGAATAATCTGTTGCCGCTGGATAAGGGAGCAGGGACGATCGCCGTTATCGGTCCCAACGCCGATAGTGCCAGGAACCAGCTCGGGGACTATACGTACCCGGGGCATATAGGCATAACTGCTATGACAGCTGATTCCCTCGGTTGCAGGCTGCCGGCGGAAGATATACAACCGGATAGCATTCCTGTGAGGGTGGTGACGCTGCTGGAAGGAATAGAAAATAGTCTACATGGAGGAACAAGAGTGCTGTACGCTGCAGGCTGTGGCGTTTGCGATGGTTCTGAGGACGATATCGCCGGGGCAGTGAGTATTGCCAGGCAGGCGGACTTCGTTATTTTAACGGTTGGCGGTAAATCGGGACTGATGCCAGATTGCACCTGCGGAGAGATGCGCGATTCTGCTGACCTGCGCTTGCCCGGGGCACAGGAGCAACTTGTCAAGGCTGTGTATGAAACGGGCAGGCCGGTCGTCATGGTGATCATGGATGGCAGGCCACTGGCTCTGGGTTGGATGGCTGATAAGATACCCGCCATCCTGATGGCCTGGAAGCCGGGCGAGGAAGGCGGGAATGCTGTGGCTGACGTGCTCTTTGGAGATTGTAACCCGGGAGGCAAATTACCGGTGACCTTCCCCAGGAGCGCAGGCCAAGTGCCTGTTTACTACGGCATCAGGCCATCGGGAGGCAAATCGCAGTTCTGGGGCGATTATACCGACTGCCAGGTGGCTCCCCGGTATGAATTCGGATACGGCCTGAGTTATACCACTTTTGCCTTGAGCAACCTGCATATTTCGCCTTCCCTCGTTGACAAAAATGGAACGGTGGTCATAAAGGCGGATGTCAAGAATACCGGCGGCCGGCAGGGCGACGAGGTTGTACAATTGTATATCAATGATGTCGTTTCCAGCCTGACGCGCCCGGTGCTGCAGTTGAAGGGGTTCCGGCGCTTATCGCTGCAACCTGGCGGGAACGCTACGGTAGAATTTGCTTTACCGGTTAAAGAGTTGGCCTATTATGACGTTAACATGCAACTGGCAGTTGAGCCCGGTGTATTTACCGTGATGGTAGGTACATCTTCCAAGAATATAATGCTCACGGGGCAACTTGAAGTTCAAGAGTAGTATGATCGGTCAGAAAGCTTCTGCTGGATAAATTAAAACCAGGACTCATTTTATTTCATGAAAGTGGTTCAGGAGGATGGCAACCTGGCATGGTCAAGCCCTGTGTGGGTGCAAAAATGAGCGGCGCTGAAACTCACGGCTGCTGCTTCAGGGATTGAAGACTGTAAACCTGCCGTTCCTGATAATCTGAACTATTGATGGATGGACCGGTTCACGCGAACCGTCGAAGCTAAAAGAGCCGAGGGGCGTGGTGAAGTTAGCGATTTCTGCCAGTGCGTTGCGGATAGCGCCGGGTTCGTTGCTTCGGCTTGTCCTCACCGCATTTGCAATAAGCCATGTACCTGTATAAGCCTGGGCGGCAAACTGATCCGGTTGAACCCCATAGGCCTTCTGGAAAGCCGAGATGAAGGCCAGGTTCCGGGGGTTGGTATTGCCGATATTCCAGGCAGTGCCGGCCATGACACCTTCAGCATCGCTACCCGCCTGCGTGATCAGATCGGGCGAGTTAAAGCCGTTGCCCCCGATGATCAGTCCGGTGTAGCCGAGCGCACGGGCCTGCTTGATGATCGGTGAGGCTTCTCTGGCCAGCGCCGACACCAATATCGCATCCGGTTTACGCGCGATGATTTTCTCAAGCTGTGCTTTGAAATCCGTGTCGCCGCGCGCAAAGGTTTCATCAGCAAGTACCTGCAGGCCGTTCTTTTCTACGGCGTCGCGGAACGCCTGGTATCCGGCTCGGGTGTAGTCGTCATCACTCCCCCACAGGTAAGCAACCTTAACGATGCGGAGCTGGCTGGCTGCCGCCTTGATGGTGCCGCCTATGACCGATGATTCAGGCAGGCTGCAGCGGAAGATATAGTTTCCCATCGTTCCCATCGCGGTGATTCCCGGCACGGTATTGCTCACCGCCATGACAGGTATGCTGTTTTTCTGTGCCTCGGGGTCAGCCTTAAAAGCCTGCGACGATAGTGTCGGCCCGATAATTGCTGCCACCTTGTTATCGCTGATCAATGTGGAAATTGCTGCGGCTGCGGAGTCGCCTGAGGACCCTCCGTCTATTACCACCAACCGTAACTCTCTATTGCCAGCCAGGTAATTGCTGTCATTGATCTCTCTGACCGCTAACTCGATGCCCTTTTTCTGTGATACCCCGTACGCCGCGGCATCCCCGCTTAATCCTATTAGGGCGCCAATGGTAACGTATGACCTCTGATCAACCTTTGCAGCGGTATCCTGCGCAGCAGTATTGCAGGCAGAAGTGATCAAAGCGCATAGCGTAATAGCCAGGATCAGACGTATTTTATCCAATTTAAAATTTCGAAATAAATAATTCAGTCGAGATCTATAGCCTCTTTGCACTGGCGGCATTTCTTGGCACCACGGAACTGGGGGAAGCCGCAATGAGGGCAGACATAGCGCTTCTCCTCTTCAGACATCCATTTTTCGGTGCTCACCTCTTTCCAGCGTGGGATTGAGCGCAGGATGACCTTCTTGCCCACCGGTACCGGGAAATTATCGATGAATTTGCAGGGGAAATCGCTGCACTGGTGGCAGCCCTCGATTTTCTTGTCCTGGCAGCAGGACTTGATAGGACATACCTGGCAGTATCCGAAAACACGTTCAGACAGGCACCCATCGCACACCAGGTCCTCTGGTTTGGAGCCGTAAACAGGCGCAAGCTTCTCCTTGAATTTCTCGTTATTGTCGCGTGTCGCTATGAATATGCCGCAAACACCGCAATAAAGGCCGCAGGGAGCCGCCAGGGCTTTATTACCGGACATATGTTGCCACCCCCTCTCGCTTGATGCAGTTAATTATAGGCTCTACCAGCTATGTTTACAAGCAATGTAACAGATTTGTCGCCGCTATGCCGCTGGTGTAGAATTGCTTACTAACGCAGGGATATATTTGTAAGGAGGATAACTAAATGAAATCTACCTGGGGATGCGTGCTGGCGGCCGCAGGCGCCGTTGTTGTAGTGGCTATTATTATCGTGGTCTCCCTGATGGGCATATATAACGGGCTGGTAACCAAATCTCAGGCCATAGATGCCCAGTGGGCACAGGTGGAAACTCAATACCAGAGGCGCTTAGACCTGATTCCCAACCTGGTTAATGCTGTTAAGGGCATGATGAAGCAGGAGCAGACAGTATTCCAGGCCATAGCGGATGCCAGGACCAAGTACGGCGCCGCCCAGACTGTGGATGCCAAGGCGGAAGCAGCCGGCGAAGTGGAAACTTCCCTGGGACGCCTGATAGCCGTCATGGAGAATTACCCTGACCTCAAATCCAGCCAGACGGTAATAAACCTCATGGATGAGCTGGCCGGAACGGAAAACCGCATCAGCGTCGAGCGCAGGCGCTTCAATGACCTGGTCAGGGAATACAACACGCAGATAAAAACCTTCCCCACCAATATGCTGGCCGGTATGTTCGGTTTCACAGAGAAACAATACTTCCAATCTGTAACCGGCGCTGACGTGGCCCCCAAAGTGGAGTTTTAGTGAAGCGTTTATTGCCTCTTCTGGTACTGGCGGCCTGCCTGGCTGTCATTGCCACACCAATGGCCGACGTACTGGCGCAGGAGCCGAATTTCCCGGAATATCAGGGTTTTGTAAACGATTACGCCGGGCTGCTTTCGCCAGCGGTTATAACACAGCTTGAAGCCACGCTTACGCAACTGGAAAAGGATACCACTGCTGAGGTTGCCGTGGTCACGGTGAAAAGCCTGGAAGGCGATGACGTGGACGATTACGCTGTCAGGCTTTTCGAAAAGTGGAAGATCGGTAAGAAGGATAAAAACAATGGTGTCCTCTTCCTGGTCGCCCTGGATGAACGTAAAATGAGGATCGAAGTAGGTTATGGGTTGGAACCGATTATAACTGACGGTCGTGCCGGCCGGATCCGTGACAACGATGTGATACCCAAGTTTAAAAATAACGATTACGAGGGAGGGATAACGGCAGGTGTGGCCTCGATAGAGAAATATATCAGGGATGGCACTCCGCCCGCCCCTTTGGAGGAAAACCCTGTGAAATCCGCCCTGGGTGACTGGACAGGAGTATTATTTTTCCTGACGATTATAACTGTTTACCTGTCCGGTTTCCTGGCCCGCAGCAAAAGCATCTGGATGGGTGGCATATGGGGTGCTGTAGCTGGAATAATCCTGGGATTGGTCATCGGCGGCATTGCAGCTCTCATTGCGGCGCCGCTGATATTTGCTGGATTGGGACTGCTGACAGATTTAAACCAGACCAAAAATTATCAGAAGCTACAGGAATCGGGTAAAGCTACCGACTGGCACAAAACGGGGGGTGGGTTCTGGGGTCCCGGTGGATTTGGTGGTGGTTCGGGCGGCGGAGGTGGTTTCGGCGGGTTTGGCGGTGGTGGTTCGGGTGGTGGCGGCGCCGGCGGCGGCTGGTGATCCTATATAAGTATTAAAGAGGGAGGGCTCCTTCAGATGAATGAGCCCTCCTATTTTTATTGCGGGACCGTGCGGTTATCAGTATGGCCTGGGCAGGCCGAGCTTGAACTGGCCGATAACGTTCTTCTGTATTTCTATGGTGCCGGCTGCGCTGAACCAGCCTGCATTGAGCAGGTAGAGGTTCTGTAGCCGTCCCTTCAGCTTCGCCCATTTTGAATCGGGGCTGACCTGAGAGTATGCCCCGATTATTTCGAGTCCTGTCTTGGCCAAATTCTCGGTGACCAGGTTGCTGTAAAGCTTGTTTCTGGCAGCCTCATATCCGGGCATCTTGCCGGTGCTCATCTTCCACATTATCTCGAGTCCGAAGGTACGCAGTGTCTCCAGTTCTATGGCCCTTTCGGCGAGCTTGTTGCGTACCACCTGGTTTGCGCTCAGCGGCTGGCCTTTGTCATACGTTTCCCTGGCGTAGCGCACGAGCATATCCATCAGGCGTCTGCCGTTACCCAGGATGTGCGGGGCCATGGAGAGCCGTTCGATGGCCAGGGCCGGGATGAGCATATAGAAGCCTTTGTTCTCCTCACCCACCAGATTGGAAGCGGGCACCCTGACATTGTCGAAGAAAAGTTCGTTGAAGCTGTGTACGCCCGCCAGGTTGACCAGGGGCCTCGTCGTTATGCCGGGACTCTTCATATCAACGATGATGATGCTCATGCTCTTGTGTATTTTACTGATGGACGGATCGGTTTTGCAGGCCAGCCAGCACCAGCGTGCGCGGTGTGCGCAGCTTGTCCACACTTTCTGGCCGTTTATTACGTATTCGTCTCCCGAGCGGATAGCCGTGGTCTTGATCTTATTATAGTCCGAGCCTGAATCCGGCTCACTATATGCGGTACACCAGATGCCGTCGGGGTCGCCGGAGGCGATGAGTGGCAGATATTTCTTTTTCTGATCCTCGTTGCCGAAAAGCATCAGGCTGGGCCCGTTGATACCGGTGCCGGAGATGCCCATGCCGGTGCCTGGTATCTCGTGATAGCCCGCTTCCTCCAGGTAGGCGAATTGTTCCCAGTATGACGCATTGCTGCCGCCGTACTGCTCCGGCCAGCCCATGCATAGCCAGCCTTTGTCCGCCAGCTTTTTGGATATGCTCAGAGAGAACTCCCAGTCCTCGTCTGCACTCTCCTCTTCCAGCATGGCAGTGCGGTAGGGTTTGCCGGCTACTTCCGCCAGGGCGAATTTTCTGACATGATATAAATGCGTTAAGGAAAGAAATAGTTATTCGAGGAACCGGACAGTGGATGATTTCGTAAAAAGGCGAGCATTTATTAACCTGTTGTTTGTAATAAATATGATCCTGGCTATTTTAACAGGATGTGCTGCAGGGATTCCTGCGAGTGTGGAAAATGTCACACCCATACCCGATAGCCAGAACGGAGAATTAACTGAAAACATTGTATTAAGCGATAATGTCACGGTCCCGAGTTACGCGCCTGCTTGCGCCGCTGGCAGGGCCGCCCCCGTTTTTACCTTGAACTCGTTGAATGGTGATAGTGTATCATTAAGAACATTGCGCGGTAAGAATATATTGCTCAACTTCTGGGCTATCTGGTGTGAACCGTGCATGCGCGAGCTTCCATATCTGGAACAGTACAACAGACAGCGAAAACAGGATAATCTACTGATTATCTCGATATGCTCCGAAAGTGATGTTAATTCAATCAATGATTATGTTTTGCGGACAGGATTAACCTTTCCAATCCTGCTTGATCGTGATGGGAAGATACGAAGACTCTATTCTTACGAGAAGAAGAAATTACTGGTGTTGCCGACCACGTTCTTTATAGATTCGCAAGGGATTATTGCGAAAATATCCCGTCACACTTTCACAGGTGTTGACGACATTGAAAAGACCGTTACCGAGTTAAAATTTGGTCAGTGAGGATAATAAATATGTCACAGGAATTAGGCAAGATAGAAAAACCGGAAGTCAACAGCTTCAAGAAAAACCGGAAAGTGCTGCAGGTTCCACTGGTATATGCCGGAAAAGACGCGCCGGCGGATTACCTTGAGCTTTTTGAGAAATACTGGCAGCAGGTGGCGGAGAATGTCGCCAAACTGGAGAGCCGGTTGGGCAGCGTAACTGTTATCTTTCATGAAACTGTGAGCGCCGGGGGAGATGAAGGTCTCAAAATACTTGAGACGCTCAACTTGAAAAGCTACGAACTTGCCTGCGGCCGCTGTAAAGGTGAAGCCAGGCTGCACTGCGTCGAGGACCCGGATATGCTTACTGAGGTCATGGATTGGGAGCGCTGCCTGGTGATGGGCCTGCTCAACGATAAGGTAGCCAGCCGGATTTACGAGTTTTACACGGAGGCTACTCGAAAAAGGTACCAGTATATCAGCAAGGCCATTGACGAGGCGTTAAAGGATGGAGATGTGGCGCTGCTGTTTATACGGGAAGGCCACCTGGTGCAGTTTCCCCCGGATATCGATGTCTTCAGCGTGGCCCCACCCGCGCTGGACGAGATACACCGCTGGGCACGCGACCGCGCCGCCAAAAGGGAGAAGGGTCAGGAAAAGCCGGATTAACTCAGCACTTGAGGAGCGGTATTTTACCGGCCTCCCGGGGTTCAAGGTATAGCGCGTCGGTGGGGCAAACCCACATGCAGAGGCCGCAGCCTATGCAGCGCTGCTCGTCACGCACCAGTTTGCCGTTCTCCATCTTAAGTGCCTTCACCCAGCAGCGGTAGAGGCAGGCTTCACACGCGGTACAATCATCCTGGTTGATGTGAATTAAATACCTGGCGTTGACCATCTGGCTGGGGGCAGGCGAATTCTTGGCTCCCCTCAGGATAAAGCAGTGGCACCCGCAGCAGTTGCACAACAGGTTGGTGAATTGCCCGGGGTTATTGACATAATTGTGAACAAGCCCTGCCTCTTCAGCCTCTTCAAGTATCTTCAAGGCCTCATCTTTGGAAAGCTTTTTAGTAAAGCCGCGTTCGATGGAGAATAGCGCCGACTCACCGAAGACCATGCAGTTTCCCATCGGTTCATTGCTTGTTTTTCCCAGCAGGTTACCCTGGTGCCTGCAGACGCAGGTTCCCGCGGCGATATGCTCGGTATCCAAAATCAGTTGTTTCATTTCCCGGTAGGGGATTGGGGAGGTAAGTTGTCTTATCTCCTTATCAATCGGCACTTTTCTGCCGGGCAGCGATTTCTCGATTTTCGGAGGCTTACCCGACATGAATTCCCGCTTAACCGCTTTTGAGTAATCGTTTAAAAGAACGGCCCATTTCTTGCTGCGCTCATCGACGATCCCCTTCATAAGCTGGAACTCGAACAGTCCGGGTACGAGTGGCAGTCCCTCATAAAGTTTTTTCCCACCCGTGTTTTTGATATGAATCAGTCCTTTATCGCCCATCGTCTCAAGCTGCGCCGACACTTTCTTTATGTCCTTTGTGCCGAGGTTTGCGGCTATTTCCTCCGCCGTGGCGTATTCGATAGGCATGGCGCAGGCTATGGCGGCCTCCGCGGGGGTAAAGAGGAACTCGGCAAGGTCATAGAATTCCTTGCATACAACTGAGGGTACGCCCGTCCCACGTGCGTTTAGAGCAGCGGCCAGTTTGTTGTAAATAGCTTCAACCATTTCTCACCTCTTTATTTCTCAATCGAATGATCAGCTGCGCAGAGGGATTTTGCCGGCAGGCCTTGGCTCCAGTACGAGGGCGTCGGCCGGGCAGACCCACATGCATATGCCGCAACCGATGCAGCGCATCTCCTCCCTCACCAGCTTGCCATCCACCATTTTCAGTGCATCCATCTGGCATCTCGGTATGCAGGCCTCGCAGGCTGTGCAATCAGCTTCTTTGATTTTGACTACCCACCTTGCGTTGACGGCCATACTGGGAACGGGCGATTTGCTGATGCCGCGTACAATCATGCAGCGGTCCTTGTAGCAGTTGCAAAGCAGGTTGGTAAAGAGGTCCGGGCTATTGGCGAATGTGTGGATCAGTCCTGCATCCTCCGCTTCCTCGATCCTTTTGATAGCCTCTTCTTTGGTCATGCGTGTTGTAAAGCCCCTCTCGGCGGCGAACTGCGCAGACTCACCGAGAATCATGCAGTTATTTACCGGCTTGTCCGATGGTTTGCCCAGCAGGGCCGCCTGGTGCCTGCAAATACATGTCCCGACCGATATATAGTCGGTCTTCATGATCAGACCTTTCAGTTCTTCTAAGGGCACTATGGTCGACTTGTGCTCGATCTCCTTGTCGACGGCCACTTTCTTTCCGGGCGCCGACGATTCGAGTTTGGGCGGATCGGTCGACATGAAAGACTTGATCATAGCTTTCGCGTAATCGCGCAGCAGCACGGCTATTTTCTTGTGGCGCTCGTCCACAATACCCCGCATGAGCTGGAACTCGGTGATTCCCGGCACGAAGGGCAGCGCTTCATACAGTTTTTTCCCGTCCCGTTCCCGTATATGTATAAGCCCCTTGTCGGCCATCGTTTCAAGCTGGACTGCCAGCTTCTTGAGGTCTTTATTCGGGAGATTATTGGCTATCTCCTCTACCGTCGCGTTGCCCAGCGGCATGGCCACGGCGATAGCCGCCTCCTCGGGAGTGAAAAGGAAGCTTACCAGGTCATAGAATTCGTCGCATTTTACCGCGGGGAAGGCCGTGGAACGCGCATTGAGCGCTCCTGCTAATTTCTCATAGGCTGCATCAACCATTTATCACCTCAATATTTAAATTTACCGGAATACTTTGCATGCAATATTTTTGCATGCAGTCTAACAAGAAAAATGCAGGCTGTCAAGAGGTGTCAGGGCGGATTACAGGAGGCCTTTAATCAACCCGCCGTCAACCTGGATGGTGGTACCCGTAATGTAGCTGGCTTTCTCGGAGGCGAGGAATATGGCCAGGTTGGCGACCTCTTCAGGTGTGCCGCAGCGCTTTACGGGAATGCTGGACGCCACGTCGGCAAGAGTGCTTTCATATGACCTGTTCTGGCTTTCGGCCCTTTTCTTCACGATGGAAACAAGGCGGTCGGTAAGGATCCAGCCCGGGCAGATGCTGTTTATGGTGATATTATCCGCGGCGACTTCTATGGAGAGCGTTTTGGCCAGGCCGATAACGGCGGCCCTGATGGAATTGGACAAAATCATATTCTCGATTGGCTGCTTGGCAGCCATAGATACCAGGTTGACTATCCTGCCCCAACCCCGACCTTTCATAATGGGAATGACCTCGCGGCAGAGCCTTACCGCACTGAGGAGGGTTAATGCCATGGCATCTTCCCAGTCCCGGTCGCTGAAACTGAGGGATGGACCGGTGGGTGGACCGCCGGCGTTGGTTACCAGGACGTCGACCCATCCGAACCTGTCGACAGTTTCCTGGACAAGGGATTTAACATCATCTGCTTTGGTCAAATCGGCTACGATGGGGATGACTTTCACTGAACAGGATGATTCTATCTCATGGGCGGTTTTTAACAGCCCGGCTTCGTTGCGTGCGCAGATCGCCATATTGACGCCCTCTTTGGCCAGCCCGGTTGCCACGGCTTTGCCGATCCCCCTGCTGGCCGCCGACACTATTGCAGTTTTACCGGCAATTCCTAAATTCATGACTGCTAATTTACCCCGGACGTATTCTAAATCGGAACGCTGAAAAGCCATGACGTAGGGGCGTAGCTTTAGCTGCGCCCGCAGGAACGGACAGGGCTGAAGCCCCGTCCCTACACTTTTTCAGCAGTCTCAAAATGTGTGCCTTTGTTCACAAATAGATTATGGTTTTCAGTATACAGGAAAAAGGTTTAAAGGTTGGTGGCCCGGTGTAGGCACTGCTTCCAGCGGGCGTTCACCCATTCCTGCAGTTCGTCGATCTGTTCCTCGGTGATGGTTTTGAACCTGCCCTGCGAGGTGAAATATTCACGCACCGGCTGCAGGTTGCCTCCCTTGCGGGCTATGGATTCGCTGGCGGAGGTTAGCCTGAAGATGCCGTCCTCGATCTCGTAAAGGACGACCAGGCCCGTCTCTACGGCCATCTCGCCGAACTTGATGGTGTCGCTGAAAGGGAAGATCCAGCCCGGTGGGCAGGGCGTGTGGATGTGGATAAACCGGGTGCCCTCGATAGTCTTGGCCTTCTTCACTTTCTCATAGAGGTCGAGCGGGTAAGATGCCGAGCATGTAGCTACAAATGGCAACCCGTGTGCTTCCATAATGGCGGTCATGTCTTTCTGGTACTGCTGCTTGCCCAGGACCGGCGTGGTACCGGATACCGCCCCCAGAGGGGTCGAGCCCGAGCGCTGGTTGCCGGTATTCATGTAGCCCTCGTTGTCGTAGCAGATATATATGAAGTCGATCTGCCTTTCGGCCGCGCCGCTGAGCGACTGGATGCCGATATCATGCGTGCCGCCATCGCCGGCGAAGGCCAGCACGGTTATGCCTTTCCTGCCCAGCGCCTTGAGTCCGGCTACCAGACCGGTGGCAGAGGCGCCGGTGGAGGCGAACGGTGTATTCACGCACGGGACGTTAACGGCGGTAATGGGATACATGCCATGCAGCACAGTAGCACAACTGGCCGGGACGGTCACGATGCACTGTCCTTCCAGGGCTTTAAGTGTATGCCGGTAAGCGAGCGACAGGGCACAGCCCGGGCAGGTGCGGTTACCTGGCAGTATCCATTCTTTTTCAATTAAATTAACTGCATTAGCTTTCAATGTGATTTCTCCGCTATATCTGGCATATCCATTCCGGATAGTCCGGGTTGATGACCGTTTCCTTGAGTGAAGCGATAGCCTTCTTGGTGGCCTCAACCAGTTCACGTGCTTTTATATCGCGCCCTCCCAGGCCGACGATGAAATTGCGTATTGAAGCATTGATGTAGGTGCCGTACAGCGCCGATTTTATCTCGGAACAGGTGGCGCCCTCGGAACCGTAGCTGATGTTCTTATCAAAGACCACGATAAGCTTGGATTTGCGCAGGGCCTGTACTACGTCGGACTTGGGGAAAGGCCGGAAAACACGCAGCCCCAGCACGCCCACCTTGATACCCTCCTCGCGCAGCATGTCGGCTGCTACGATAGCTTCCATGGCTAAACTGCCCATGGCAACGATGGTTATCTCGGCGTCGTCGTTGCGGTCCTCCCAGAACATATTCTCGTAATTACGGCCAAAAACGCTGTTGAATTCCCTGCCCGCCTGCAGGATAGTTTCGCGTGAATTCTGCAGGGCTTCCTGCAATAAATATCTAAGTTCCATGTAACCGTGGCAGAGCTTGCCATCGACCCCGATGCGGGGGTTTGCTAAAGTCACCAGGTTGTAGTTCTTGGGATCAGCAGGGTCGAGCGAAGTGTGCGGTTTATAGGGCGGAAGGTACCTGTCCACGTCCGCCTGATCCGGGACATCCACAGGCATCTCAGTGTGGGAAAGGATATAGCCGTCATAGCAAACCATGACGGGCACATGGACCTGCTCGGCTATGCGGTAAGCCTGGATGATCGTGTCCATTATCTCCTGGTTATTGCGGCAATATATCTGTATCCAGCCGGTGTCGCGCTGAGAGATGGAGTCCTGCTGGTCATTAAGCACATTCCACGGGGCGCCGATAGCGCGGTTCACACAGGCCAGCACGATGGGCAGGCGGGCCCCTGCAGCCCAGTGCAGCATCTCGTGCATGTAGGCCAGGCCGTGCGAACTGGTGGCGGTGAAGGCGCGCGCCCCGACAATAGACGCCGAGGTGCATACAGCCATGGCGCTGTGCTCGCTCTCGACCGCAACATATTCTGCCTTAAGTTCCCCCTGCTCAACAAACTGGGAAAGCTGTTCGGTAAGCGGAGTCTGTGGGGTGATGGGGTAAGCAGCCACTACCTGGATACGGCTCATCTTGGCCGCGATGGCGGCGGCCTGGTTGCCATCGATAATCAGCATGTTGGATTTTCTTTGTATTGCCATATGGTTATCAGCCTATATTTTTTTCTTCCGCGATCATGGTGATGGCCTGTACCGGGCAGACCTGGGCGCATATGCCGCAGCCCTTGCAATATTCAAGGTCTATTGACGGCGGTATGCCCTTGGTCATAACGGCCTCCGGGCAATACAGCCAGCAGAGGAAACAGGTCGGCTTATTCAATTTCGAAGCCGTGCACTTTTTGTCGTCGATGACAGGCAGGTGGGTGCGCCATTCACCGGTCTTTCCCGCTTCACCTATCCCGGGCGATGACTCGTCGCAAATGTGATTCCAATCCCTGGTTCCCATTCTAAATTACCTTATCTGCCTGTTTTCGTTATCTCGTAAGTCTTATTTATAGCCGCGAGGTTGATATCAACCGTGCTCCTGGAGAACCTTTCACGTATAATCTTTTCCAGCGTAGGGAGGTCAACTATCTTGGTAGCGCGCACCAGGGCGCCGAGTATCGCTGTGTTGACTATTACCAGCCCTGCAACGATTAACTCCAGGTCCTGGCATACCTTTGTCGCATCGGCCGTGGCGATATTGAATTCGCCCTTTAATCCGAGTTCCCTGGGGGAAAGTGGGGAATTCACTATCAGCCAGCCGTTCTTGCCCAGTCCGTGGGTGACATCGGGATATTTAAGCAATGTGTGATCGAGGACAACCACGATCTCCGGGTTCTCGACTTGTGAAACCACCAGCACCGGTTCTGTGGATATCCTGGTGGAGGCGCTTACCGGGGCGCCGCGTCTTTCAGCGCCGAACGACGGGGCGGCTGTTACACCTTTGTAGCCTTTCAGGTAGGCAGCCTGGGCGATAATCTTGGCTGCAGTGATGGCGCCCTGTCCCCCGCGGCCATGCCACCTGATCTCAAGGGGCCGGTTGCTCAGGGAAGATTTCTGTGCCATCAATAATTACACTCTTGGTTTTGCAGGTATGCAATAAAGATATATGGTAGCTCTCATTGCAAGACTATGTCAAACGGAATCAAAATGACGGGGACATAATCCCATGCAGCTCATTATAATCCGAATGCAGCCGATGATTTAAGCTCATACTCGTGCTTAACCAGCCATTTGCGGTATTCTTTCCAGCGTGGACAGAAGTGCTCAACAAATTGCCAGAATTTCCTGGAATGGTTCATGTACTTGCGGTGGGCAAGCTCATGGATTATCACGTAATCTACGATCTCCTGCGGCGCCATCAGCAGCTTCCAGTTCAGCGTGATATTCCCCGTAGGTGAGCAACTGCCCCAGCGAGTCCTTTGGCCCCTGACAAGTATGGCGTTATAGCTCAAGCCCATGATAACTTTGAAGGTGTCGGCCTTTTGCCTGAAGACCAGTTTGGCCTGCTCCCTGAACCATTTTTCAAGAACAGGGGTGGTATTTGTGCCGCTGTTTAATGGAATTAGTAACCTGCCATCTAATAGCCTGGCGGCAGCATGCTTGCCCGCCTCCGCAGTTACGGCTATTTTAATTGTTTTACCGAGGTAAGGCAGGCTGTCGCCATGACCCGGCGCCGGCTTGAAAAGAGGCATCTGCAAGGGTTTTCCCCCAAGGAGGTGTCCCAGTATCCAGCGTGATTTTTGCACCAGGATATCCTCCACCTGCTCCGGCGTATATTTTCTCGGTACTACCACAGTCAGGCCGGTTTCCTGGCGTATCTCCAGCCTGATAGCCCTGATGCGGTAACTTTGCTTGATTGTGTAATTGACGGTACAATCCTGGAATCTTATCTGCTCTTGCCCGATAATGACCAGGCGGGGGTTGTGTTTGGCCGGCATATTAATATTTCTTACCCTGGATTTCATAGTTGAAGAATTAACCTAATTATAATTGATTATGGGTTGATGGTGGGGTAAACTTTGAAATCAATAAACCCTTATCTATCCAAAGAAGGTTATTAATAATGAAATGCTTGATACTTGCCAGCGGTTTTGGTACCAGGCTTTATCCCCTGACCATGGAGCAGGCCAAGGCCCTGTTGCCGTATAAGGGCAAGCCGATGATAAACCATATCGTAGATAAGATACCGGACGATATCGATATACTGGTCAACGTGAATAAAAAGTTCGCGGCCGATTTTTATGAGTGGCAGGGTAAACAGGACCGCAGGATAGACATATGTGTTGAGGATGTATCGTCTGAAGAAGAGCGGCTGGGCGCAGTGGGCGCCCTGCATCACTGGATAAGCGAGAAGGGCATCCGTGAGGATTTGATGGTATTCGGCAGCGATAACTATTTCGAGTTCGACCTCGCCAAATTTATGTCCGAATTCGATGGCCGGCACGTGCTGGTTGCTATTTACGACGTATTGGAAAAAGACAATGCCAGGCAGTACGGGGTGGTCCGGATCGACGGGAACCGCATTATTGAGCTTGAGGAAAAGCCGGCCTTCCCCAAATCGAGCCTCGTTTCTACGGCCTGCTGGA
>JAPLHJ010000123.1 GCA_026389675.1 Chloroflexota bacterium
TACACGCTGATGGGACGTTCCGCCTCCCAGCGCGGACTCAATCCATGGACAACGCTGGTCTACACCTTCGGGTTTGCCGCCGCCTTCCTGCTGGCCTTCAACCTGCTCTCCGGCGGACACATCCCCGGCGCAGCAACCCGCCTGGCGGACTTGCTCTGGCTGGGCAAGACCTGGGCCGGGTGGGGCGTGTTGTTCCTGCTGGCCGCGGGACCAACTCTGGCGGGTTTCGGGTTGTACAACGTCAGCCTGACGTACCTGCCCTCCAGCGTGGCCAACCTGGTCGTCACGCTGGAACCGGCTTTCACCGTCGTGACCGCCTATTTCTTATTGGGCGAACGCCTGACCGGGATTCAAATTATTGGCAGCCTGCTGATCCTGAGCGGGGTGGTCTTCCTGCGGATTTACGAGGGCCGGCTCGCAGGTCCGGCACGCCCCGGTGGGGAGCTGCCCACGGAAGCCCCGGTTCCGGCGATAATCCCGGTTCTAGCGATAGTCCCGGTTCTAGCACGGGACACGGGGCACGGGACCGTGTAGTCTTACCAGGATTGGATGGATAAGATTCGTATGGCAGAGCCAATCATCTCCCTGCTCGAAAAAGCCAGCGCAGCGCGTGAGCCGTTGTTCGACGCCGGGCACAAGACCGCCTTCCGGCTGTTCAACGGCTTTTCGGAGGGCTGTCCCGACCTGGTGGTGGACCTGTACGCGGAAACCGCCGTCTTGCACAACTACGCCGAGAGGCCGGAACAGGGCCTGCCGCTGGTCCATGCCGCGCAGGCTTTCCTGCAAGAGCGCTTCCCCTGGCTGCAGGCCGGGATCGTCAAAACCCGCAACAGCCCGTCGGTGGAGGAGAAACGGGGAAAACTCCTGTTCGGCGAAGCTCTCACCCGGAAGGTGCAGGAGCATGGGGTTTGGTACGCCCTCGACCTGTGCATGAACCAGGACGCCAGCCTGTACCTGGATACACGGAGCCTGCGCCAGTGGGCCCTCCAGCACCTGCGCGGCAAGACCGTCCTGAACACCTTCGCCTACACCGGCAGCCTGGGTGTGGCGGCTTGCGCCGGGGGGGCGGGACGCGTGGTGCAGCTTGACCTGAGCCGGCCGTTCCTCAACCTCGCCAAGAGCTCCTACACCCTGAACGGTTTCCCGATCAACAAGGCGGATTTTATCGTCGGGGATTTCTGGGTACAGGTCAACCGGTTCAAACGGGCGGGTGAACGCTTCGACTGCGTGCTGGTGGACCCGCCCTTTTTCTCGGCAACCCCCAAAGGCGCCCTGGACCTGAACACGGACAGCGCCCGGCTCATCAACAAAGTCCGCCCGCTGATCAACGACGGCGGCTGGCTGGTCTCCATCAACAACGCCCTGTACGTCAGCGGGAGAGAGTATCTGGAGACCCTGGAGGCCCTGTGCGCGGACGGGTATCTGAAAATCACGGAATTGGTCCCGGTCCCGGAGGATTTCACCGGGTACGCACAGACCCGCACCGCTGCACCTATCACGGACCCGGCACCGTTCAACCACTCGACGAAGATCGCGGTGCTGCAGGTGAGACGGAAGAGGGAGGACGGATGACGGACGACGGAAAGCTGAAGGGGGGCATTTGGGATTGAGGATTGTTGATTGCGGATCCCTCGGGGACGATGTCCCCTGCGGGGATGATATCGACTAGGCCTCGGCATTTGTTTGTTTCTAGGAAAAAAGGAACAAACAATTCCTTCCGGCTCCCTGCGTTCTCTTCGAGGGCTTCTTCATTAATAAATCTGCCAATGACGGCAGAGGTTTCGGCCCGGAATTGTTTTTTGCAGAATAAACAATTCCCCCGGAAGGACACCGGGACTTTCCGCCGGAACCTTCGGCCGGGGCGGGCCGGAGACCCTGCCCGAGCAATTAAGGGCTCTGAATTCACGTGATTTTTTCTTAATTCTCGCGGAACGAATGCCTTCTTGTAGTCCCCCCATTTCATCCCGTCAAGAACACCCTGACTAAAACCGTCAGGACAGGCGGGGCAAGCGATCAGAAATGGGGGGACAAGCTTCGGCGCCTAGTGTCCATACGGGATACCCAGCCACCTGCTCCCTTCGGGGACCTGCGGCGGGGACGATGGCGGCGGTTACAATGTTCCCTTCGGGAATTACATGCTGCGCGATGCTGGACGGCGGACTTCTCTTGAATCTTCAATTTTTAAGCATACTATAGAGAAAAAGTAAAGTATCTCCAGTACAATAGCGGACGAATATCCAAGAGAACCCTGTAGAGAACAGAGTTTGGCGGGGAATATGCGGTCACCCAGCCAGAAGACAACTTTGAAA
>JAPLHJ010000004.1 GCA_026389675.1 Chloroflexota bacterium
GCGCACCAGATTCATCACATCCGGAAGGTATTCCAGCCTGGCGGCGATATTGAGCCGGGCTACCTGGCTTTCTTTCTGCATACTCACCTGGGTATCCCTGCTAATTTACGATCTCGTCCGGCCTTACCTCGCGCCCGGTCCTGGCCGACTGCTGGACGGCCAGCGAGAACTGCAGCACAGCTTTGCCGGTGGCGCCGTCGAGCATGGGTTGGCCGCCCTTCTGCAGTACGTCGAGAAAGTGCCGTGTGCAGTCGATGAAGCCGTCGGCCCAGTCGACGCGGCCGACCGGTACAGGAGTGGTCTTGCCATCCCGGTACAGCATAACCTCGGGCAGGTCTACGCTGCGGCAGGTATAACGGTTGATAAAGATTATGCCCTTATCGCCGATGATCTCGATGCGGTCGTCGTCCACATAGTAATCGGACGGCACATGCATATTGGGCGTATGCTCCACGTCAAAAACGCCGTAGCGCCGGTCGGCCTTAAACTTGAACATGATGACCGCCGGGGCATCCAGGTAAAGATCCTGCATGACCTCCGACTTATCGATCCAGGCATAGGCCTTCTCCACCGGGCCCATGAGGTAATATGCCAGTGAAAAAAGATGGTAGCCATGGTCAAAGATCAAAGGGCCGCCTCCGCATTCTTTCTCGGTGAAACGCCATACCCAGGCGTCGAAGGGCACTTCCCAGCCGCACTCGGTCTTGCCGGTGCTGACATGCATGCGAAGCATCTGCGGTTCACCGATCTCCCCGGCCAGTACCATCTCTCTGGCTTTGACGGCCGGGGGATAGAAAACGAAAGTCTCATAGATGCGCAGCATCACCTTGTTTTCAGCCGCAGCCTTGATCATCGCGTCGGCGTCGGCTACACAGAGGGCCATGGGCTTTTGAACGCTGACGTGCTTGCCCACCCGGCAGGCCTCCACGGTCATCGAAGCATGCAGGTGATGGGGCACGAGGATCTCGACCAGGTCAACGCTTTTATCCTCGAGCAGTTGACGGTAGTCGGTATATATGTTTTTGATGCCCCAGGCTTTTGCTTTTTGTTCAGCTAATTCCTTATTGACGTCGCAGACGGCCACGATAGCGGCGTCCTTGCGACCGCGGTAGCCTAACTCATGCAGATCCGAGATCCGCCCGCAACCAACTATGCCTACGCCTAATTTTTTCATTTTTGCCCCCTTTTCCTATCGTCATTGCGAGGAGCATAGCGACGAAGCAATCTGATCGCCACGGACAGATTGCCGCGGCCGCTCCGGCGGCCTCGCAATGACGGACGCGAACTACCTTTTTATCTCCTGCGTTTCTGCAATGCCGCCAATATGCCGGTATCCGCATGGCCGTATAATTCCAGACCCTCCAGGAAGCCGGGATAAGCCATAACCGGCTGAACGACCTCAGCGGGAAGCCGCTCAATGATCGCCGGCATACCCTGATGGGTGATGACATTCACATCCTGCAGCACCAGGCGGGATAATCTCTGCGCTTCCTTGCGGTGATCGGGATATCCCAAACCGCTCTGCGCGCTGAACAACTTCTCGAAGATAAATTTCAGGTTTATGTCACCCGCCCAGCCGTATCCCTGGTTCAGGGCCAGCGAGATACAGTTGCCGCCGTTTATCTGCGTGAACAGCCAGGCATCCAGGGGAGTCAATATGTGCCCGCAGGTAACTCCGGGATACTGCATAACGGAAAGCAACGGCTTTGGCATTGAGCAGTACCGCGGCCATGAACCCGGTGTTGATATAGGATAGCTCCGGCCCATCGCCGCTTTGCCGCATGCCGGCGTTAATTATCTCGTGCCCCAATCCATCAAGTGCCGCCAAAATATCAGCATTCCTGCCGGCCGCACTTATTTCATTGATAACCGCTATGCGCATCGACCCTCCTTCTATAAACGCTTTTGACCGAATACCGCACGGCAGGCCTTAACTATATCCGCAACACCCATGCCGCAGGCGTCCATCACCGCATCGGGGTCCGGCCCCGTCCTGGCAAAGGCATCATGAATGCCGACACGCACCAGAGGCACGGGAAAGCTCTCGCCCAGCACTTCGGCAACCGCGGAGCCCAGGCAGCCGATAACGGTGTGCTCCTCGGCGGAGACCATGGCCCCCGTTTGCTGCGCCGCCCGTATAATGATCTCTTTATCTATGGGTTTGATGGTGTGCAATTCAAGCACACCCACATCCAAACCGTCCTGCCGCACGAGTTCCGCCGCCTTCAGGCTGCGCCCGACCATGGAACCGCACGCTACGATGGTAATGCCACGGCCCGGCCGCCGCATTATGCCTTTGCCTATCCGCAGGTTCTCTCCGGGTTGCGAAACCGCCGTTGTGGCCGCGCGGTTGAGCCGCAGATATACCGGCCCGTCGTACTCGGCTATCAGCGGTACGAAGGCCGCCGCCTCATTACTGTCGGCAGGCACGATGACCGTCATCTCCGGCAGGGAGCGCATGATGGCTATATCGGTGATGGCGTGGTGGGTCGGCCCGTCCTTGAAATCCGAGACCCCGGCATAGCTGGCAGCGATCTTGACGTTGGTCCGGGCGTAACACACACAGGTTCGCACCTGTTCCAGTGCCCGCAGCGAGATCAGCGCCGCAAAAGCATTGGCAAACGGGATCATCCCGCCCAGGGCAAAGCCCACGGCGGCGTCTATCATGCAGGGTTCGGCTATTCCGAAATTGAAGAAGCGGTCGGGGAATCTCTTCTCGAAAAAGTTGGACAGCGTCGATGACGAGGTATCGGCGTCAAGCGCCACCACCCTGGTATTTACTGCGCCATAGTCGGCCAGTGCCCGGCCGTAGGCTTCCCTCATAGCCAAGGCCGATATATCAGACATTTCCCTTCTCCAGTTCGGCCATGGCTGCTTCGTACTGCTCCTTATTGGGCGGATTGCCATGCCAGTAGGCCTTATTCTCCATAAAGGAAACCCCTTTGCCCTTGATGGTGCGCGCTAAAATGACGGTCGGCTGCCCGGCCACCGCTTCAGCCTGCTCCAGCGCGTCAAGTATCTGCTTTACATCATGCCCGTCTACGGATATAACGTTCCAGCGGAAGGAGCGCCACTTATCGGCAAAAGGCTCGAGCGGCATGATATCATGCACGGCGCCGTCCAGCTGGACACCGTTGAAGTCCACTATGGCGGTGACATTACCCAAATTATATTTGGCGCAGGCGTTTGCGCCCTCCCAGACGATGCCGCCCTGGCATTCCCCGTCTCCCAGCAGCGTGTAGGTCCGGAACCCCTGCTGCCTCAGGCGGGCCGCCAGGGCCAGGCCGGCGGCTATGGCGATTCCATGGCCGAGTATACCGCTGGTCATATCGACGCCCGGCGTTTTCAGGCGGTCGGGATGCCCCTGCAGGTGGCAATTCAGCTCCCCCCAGTGGTCGAGATCCGCCATCGGGAAAAAGCCGCGTTTGGCCAGCGCCGAGTAAAGCAGGGCGGAGGCGTGACCCTTGCTCAGGATGAAACGGTCGCGATCTTCCCAGGCCGGGCGCTGCGGATCGATGCGCAACACATGAAAATACAATACCGCCATGATCTCGGCAGCCGAGAGGCAGCCACCCGGGTGCCCGGCCTGACGCTGATAGATCATGGTCAGGCTCTGCCTGCGCAGGTAATTGGCCACTTTATTCAGCTCGGCTATGTCGCTGTCGTTATACTCTTTCATGTATTACCTTCGTCATTACCTTCGTCATTGCGAGGAGCCCGCAGGCGACGTGGCAATCCATCCCTTGTCCTGCGGGGACAGGATTGCTTCGCTTCGCTCGCAATGACGAGATGAAACGTGCGTCATTGCGAGGCCGAAGGCCGCGGCAATCCTTAAACATCAGAGCCCTATATTATGCCTCAGCGATTGCGTTTCCTGGCACCAGTTGCCGACGTTCCACCGGCCGAAAACCCCCATGCCGCCCAGCGGGTCAGCGCCGTAATAAACCGGCACGTGTATCAGCGCAAGGCCATCGTAAGCATAGGCCTTATCCAAAGCTGCCGTCAATTCGCCCTCGGAACTGCCGCCCTCCATGGCTAACACGCCCTTGACCGATGCCGCCCAGGCCACATAGTCGACCTCCACCGAATCCGAGGTGGCAAACTCATGGTTATATTGCGCTACCTGCAGGCCGGAGATGGCGGCCATGCGCCGGTTATCCAGCAACAGTATGCAGCCCCTGGCGCCGTGCTGGACACCGTCAATCAAAACCTGAGGATTCATGGTGAATGAACCATCCCCTGTAAAGGCCAGGGCGTAGAACTTCCCGCGTCCCACCGAGGTAGCGAGCAGGGCCGATACGGCAAATCCCATATAGCTGGCCCCGGTTTCTGTGAAGGTCCTCCCGTAGCTTTCATCCTCCACGACCTGGAATCCGTTGGCCTGTACATCGCCCGCATCGAAAAACTTGATAACATCCTTTGGCTTTGCCCAATCGGCGGCTATTTTAATTGCCGCCGGCTGCGTAAGAGCCTGCTTCTTCCAGGTATCATCGTAGAGCGCGGGGTGACTGTAACGCTCTGCCTTGAAGGCGCCCCATTCACGTTTTTTACCCGCGCAGGCCTTCAGCCATGCGGACGGCCCGCCCTGCGATTTCGACGGAAAACCCCGCAGTTCAGTCAGCAGCTTCAACAGGGTAAGACGGGCATCGCCGATCAGCGGAAGCGTATCATTATAATGCAGGGCCGCGTCGATCTCCCCGTTGATGTTGATGACTTTTTTAACATTAGCGTAAGCCGTCCTGGAACAATCCGACTGGCAAACGGAGCGCGAACCGATGGCTATGAGCAAATCGGCCTTCTCCATGGCATAGTTGCCGCAGAGCGTCCGCTGGCCAAAGGAGATAGAACGGCTACACCATCCGCAAGCTCCAGCAGTTCCAGCATCTCATTTTTTGCGCCTATTGCCCCACCACCAACACGCACCACTACATTCCTGGCTTCAATAATCCATTTTGTGGCCTGCGCATAGTCACCCTCCGCTGCGCCCATGGCGAGATGTAAATCCGCGGGCAATTCACGCAGGTCGAACCCCTCCAGCATGTAGGGCTGCGTATTCATAGGCAACAATAGATAAAACGGGCCTGCCCTATAGGGGTGGTCTACTGTAGATTGCCCGCGCCTCAAGGCGGTGGATACAGCTAAAGGCGTGTGCAAGGTATAGGCGTTGCCCATAACCGAACACAGCCTGAGGAACAGGTCCTGCCCGGGACGGGGTATCTGCTGCATGTTGGGTCCTTCATCCTCGATTGTCTCATCCCCGAAGAGATACCAGATACCCAACCCGTCGGAGGCGGAAACCAGGGAAGCGGACAATGCCTGCAGCGCGCCGGGTCCGATCGACGTGACAACGGCCGACTTCTCACCGCTTACCCAGCGCAGGGCCGCGGCCGCATGCGAAGCCTCGATCTCACTACGCAGGTTGATGACTTTGACCAGGCCTGCGTCCTGGTAAACGCGCAATACCTCGGCGACATCCGTGCTGCCGTGCCCGAATACTGCGAAGAAGGTAGTGACATCCTGCCGCAGCAGGCCCAGGACAATCGCTTCGGACAGGGTGATATCCTGCCTTCCCGGTATACGGCCACTGCCGATAGCCGCCTCCAACCCGCCGGCTCCGGCAATCAAGCCGGCCCTGGCCATGCGCTGCGTCAGTATATCTTCAAACGTCATAGACTACTGTACCAATGCGGATTATACATGCTGTTTAAAATTTGCGTGACCATTCCTTGGGCCAGCGTTCCGCCACAACTTTTTTCTGCGTAAAGAATTCGACGGCATCAAGCCCCTGCCCGTGCAGGTCGCCGAAGAAGCTCTCCTTCCAGCCGCTGAAGGGGAAGAAGGCCATGGGGGCGGCAATGCCGATATTGATGCCGATATTGCCGGCTTCGGCTTCATAACGGAATTTGCGCGCCGCCGGGCCGCTGTTGGTGAAAAGACAGGCCATATTGCCGTATTTGCCGCTGTTCACCAGCCCGATGGCCTCGTCGATGGACTCCACGTGCATCAATCCCAATACCGGGCCGAATATCTCGGTTACGGCGGTCCCGCTGCCGGGTTTTACGGCATCCAGGATAGTGGGGCGCACAAAGCTCCCCTTCTCATAGCCAGGGATCACCGCGCCCCGGCCGTCCACCAATATTTTGGCCCCCTCTTTTTTGCCCTGGCCTATCAGCTCTTCGATACGGGATTTGCTTTGCTGCGTGATAACCGGTCCCATCTGGACTTTCTCATCCAGCCCGTACCCGACAACCCGGCTCTCAGCTATATCTACTATCCTGTCCCTGAACTCACCGCGTGCCGAGCCGACGGTAATGGCCAGCGAGCCCGCCAAACAGCGCTGCCCCGCGCAGCCGAAGGCGCTGTCCGCAGTGATGCGCGCGGCCATCTCCATGTCCGCATCGGGCAGTATGATAATGGGGTTCTTGGCCCCGCCCTGGCATTGGGCACGCTTGCCGTTGGCCGCCGAGCGCCCATATATATATTTGGCTACGGGGGTCGAGCCGACAA
This sequence comes from Chloroflexota bacterium, assembly GCA_026389675.1. GTDB lineage: Bacteria > Chloroflexota > Dehalococcoidia > GIF9 > UBA5629 > CAIMUM01. The sequence continues at coordinate 6,508 of JAPLHJ010000004.1, forward strand.
AACTGACGGCGCGCACCGTGGAGTTATCGAGAATTGCGTCCACGGCCTCCTTGGCGCCGTTGACTAAGTTTATGACGCCGCTGGGAAACCCGGCGGCCGCGATCAGGTGGAAGATCTTTTGCATGGTCAGCGGGACCTTCTCCGAGGGCTTGACAATATAGGTGTTGCCGCAGGCAACCGCGTAGGGCAAGAACCAGAAAGGCACCATACCGGGGAAATTGAAGGGCGCAATGACAGCGCATACCCCCACCGGCTGGCGCCACATCATCTCATCGATACCCTGGGCGATATCCTCGGAATTGTAACCCTGCATGAGGATGGGAATGCCAGAGGCTACCTCGACATTTTCGATAATACGCCGGACTTCGCCGCGGGATTCATCCAGTGTCTTGCCGCACTCCATGGTTATGCTGCGCGCCAGCTCTTCAAAGACGTCCTCCAGCAGGTTCTTCAGCCTGAATAAAGGCTGTATCCGCTCACCGGCTGGCGTCTTTCTCCAGGATACAAAAGCTGCCGCGGCAGCTTCGACCGCCCGATCCACGTCGACTGCAGGCGACAGCGGCACCTTACCCA